>CAIQMJ010001157.1 GCA_903872875.1 uncultured Variovorax sp. | reverse complement strand
TCACTGGCAATCTTGCTGGCCTTCTTTGGTATGGCGACCTTCTTGAGCGTGTTCGCCACCAACGTGACCGAATTTTCAGTGGCGCGATTTCTGGCCGGTGCGCTCGGCGGGGCGTTGCTACCCTCGGCAGCGAGCCTTGTGGCTGACATCTCTTCCGTCAAGCGGCGCTCGGCCATGGTCGGCGTGGTTTATGCCGGTTTGGGGGTGGGACCACTTGTGGCTGCCGGTGTGGTGGCTGGCGTGTTGGAGCACGTTGGCTGGAAGGGCATCTATGTAATCGGGGCACTGGCGCCTATGATCATCACCGTGCCGATTCTGCTGCTGGTACCAGAGTCGCCGCTTCATTTGGCGCGTAGTGCTGCGTCCGCCAGCGAAATCCGACATGCACTGCAGTACCTGAACATTCAGGTGCCGTTGAGTGCCCGCTTTGCAGCGTCCTCCTCATCGGCAAAGGCTCGTATCTCGCTCGTCGATATCTTCGGCGGCAACCGGCTCGCCTTTACGCTTGTGCTGTGGCTCACTTGTGTGAGCGGCCTCATCACCGTGAGCATGCTGTCCCTGGGTGCCACTTTTTTTCACGAGTTCGAAGGCATTGCCATCGCGCGCTACGCCGCCTATTCGGCGGCGGCAGGACTCATGACCATCGTGGCGGGTGTGTCCACCGGTTTCGTGATGGATCGCTTCGGTCGCTATCGCGTCATCGCGTTCTACTCACTTATGTCATCTATTTCCATCATCGGGCTTTCCACTATGTCATTCGGGAGCGCGGGCTTCGTAGCGGCGATGGTGTGCACAGGCTTCTTCACCTGGGGCAGTTTCCAGGGACTGAACATCCTCACACCTATCGTCTACCCGGCGCGGCTGCGTAGCGCGGCGGTGGGATGGAAGGGCGGCGTATCGCGCTTCGCCAGCAGTGCTGCGCCGCTGATCAGTGGCGCGTTGCTATCGCATGCCGCGGGCCTGAAGGTGGCCATGCTGGTAAGTGCCGTTCCGATGTTGCTGGTGATGTTACTTACCCCCTTGCTAGCCAGTCTGGAGCGTCGGATGGGAGCTGGGGGCGACCTTCAGAGTGATCAGACAAACAGCACGTAAAGTCAACCGGAAATTATCTGATGAGCAGCATCGAAGGTTGAAGATCAACAGCAACTCCGAGCCCGGTGCACATTCCGTGATAGTTCGGTCTGTATCAACCTGAAGGTAAGGGTTCGGACATGCGAGCGGGAAAATTTCGCTACGGGCCAGACTAGCCGCTTTGGCTGGCGTTGTGGAGATCACTGGCGGCATGTGATCGCCTCAAGCTTGGATGCGAGCCGTTTCACACACCACTCTCCACTGACGCGAGTAAGCGCCAGCCAGGTCGTGCGGAACCTTAGCTGTCGTGGTCCGCAAACATCGGTCGAAACTTGTCCAACGGAACTACCCCGCAGCCGACTACGTTGTCGACGATGTCGGCAACTACGGAGACTGCTCAAAGGGACATTGCTGCCGCAATACTACAGACCGAACATCACTCACTATTCGGTATTACAAGAGCCTCGCCGGTCCACCTCAACGGTCTCAAGGTGTGCAGCGTGCGGCTTGCAGAAATTGTGGCAATTGATGTCGACGTCGGCTGACAGGTGTGACGAAGTGTCGCCCGCTATTGTTTTTGCGGAGCAGATCGGGGCAATGACCGAACCTGTAGTGCTGAAACGCCTGTTGAACTCGCCTCAGGCGACCTCAGACCACCGCAGATGTTGCAATGCCAGGAGAGTCCACGAAATCTGCCCGTCGGGCTATCGATTCCGTGCTGCCCCATCTCTGAACGAGACCCTGCTACTTTGGTATTAGCAGACGAATTTACGCGAGCTTCAAATATCAGGGTGATTCTGCCGTGCCTTTGAGTGTGGCAGATAAAATAGCAACAATAGATGCATTAAATGATTCGCCGAACAGTATTTCAGATGCATTGGCTCCTTGGGATAACCATGGGCGCAGTCTTAGTCATTATGGGTGTAACGGGCGCCATGATGGGATTTCAAGAGGAGATCACGCGACTGCTAAACTGGAGAAATACGACTGTCCAAATTCCAAGCAATGGAATTCCATTGTCACCTGACGCCTTGCTCGCGCAGATGCAGGCACAAAAGCCTGACGCCCGGGTAAGTCAGCTTGTCATTTTTTCCGATCCATCCCGCGCCACTGAAGTATTCATGCAGGATCAGAAGAATCGTGGGCCGTTTTATGTCGATCCCTATGAGGGAAATATTATCGGGCAAGCCACCGAAACGGAGTTTTTTCAGTTTATCGAGCAACTCCATCGATTTCTAGCCCTCCCGGTGGAACAAGGAAGGCGCGATAGCGCGATCGGCCGACAACTGACAGGCGTTGCCGCATTCTCTCTGATTTTCTTCGCATTTTCAGGACTCTATCTACGTTGGCCACGCCGACCACTCGATTGGCGCTCGTGGTTTGTTCTCGATTTGCGACGAACCGGCAGGAACCTACAGCGCATGCTTCATAGCGTAATCGGGACATGGCTGCTGCTCTTTTACCTGGTCAGCGCGTCGACTGGCCTCTATTGGTCTTATCAATGGTATAACCATGCCGCAAACTCAATTTTTGGCATTAAAGATTCACGCGGGCAGCATATCTTTGAGCCAACTCGTGACAGAGAATTTCCCGATAGCGCCAGCCTCGTTGGTGCTGCGTCGCGAGAAAAACCACCTGTCTCGCAGGCTTCCGGGGCTGAATTGCCAGGGGTGAGAATTTTGGACCGGGCGGGTAACGGATCACATCTCGATAAGAAGGAATTACACAATCGTTCATTGGAAGATCGATATTTCAAAGCGTGGCAGGATGACCATCGTCATAGCGATGCAAATGAGGGGCTCGCTGATGAAATCGGTATTTCAAGAGAGCATGAGAATCCGGAGGGCGTACGTACGGGGTCAATACCGGGATCAATACCCCTGCTTTTGGTGGATGGTGCATGGGCCAAATTCATTGGCAGCGCGGGTGTAGATTTCGGGCGGGCGGTAATCTCGTTTCCGCGCAGTGCGCAGCCAATTGAAATAGATCGCATTGTTCGCGGGCAACAGAGAGATGGTCTCAGTGACCGCTATCTATTC
>CAIQMJ010001156.1 GCA_903872875.1 uncultured Variovorax sp. | reverse complement strand
GTTGCTCGTCATGACCTGCGGACCGGGCTGGATGTTGTGGATGGTCATTGCGCCGACCATCAGCGCCATCACGGCATTCGGCGGAATGCCCAGCGTCAGCAGCGGAATGAACGAGGTCTGCGCGCCGGCGTTGTTGGCCGATTCGGGTGCAGCCACGCCGCGGATGTTGCCCTTGCCGAACGGCACTTCGCCGGGGTGCAGCTTGGTCTTCTTCTCGATCGTGTAGGCGGCGAATGCCGCCAGCAGCGCACCGCCACCAGGCAGGATGCCGAGCGCCGCGCCGAGGGCCGTGCCGCGCAGCACGGCCGGCACCATCCGCTTGAAGTCTTCCTTGGTGGGGAACAGGCCCGACACCTTGGCGGTGAACACTTCGCGCTCTTCTTCCGGACGCGACAGGTTCGAGATGATTTCACCGTAGCCGAAGACGCCCATGGCGATCGCCACGAAGCCGATGCCGTCGGTGAGTTCCGGAATGTCGAAGCTGAAGCGCGCGACGCCCGAGTTCACGTCGGTGCCCACCAGGCCCATCAACAGGCCCAGCACGATCATCGCGATCGCCTTGAGCAGCGAGCCCGATGCCAGCACCACGGCGCCGATCAGGCCCAGGATCATCAGCGAGAAGTACTCGGCCGGGCCGAACTTGAAGGCCACTTCGGTCAGCGGCGGCGCGAACGCAGCCAGGATCAAGGTGCCCACGCAGCCCGCGAAGAACGAGCCCAGACCGGCCGCGGCGAGCGCCGGTCCGGCCCTCCCCCTGCGTGCCATCTGGTAGCCGTCGATGACGGTCACGACCGACGAAGACTCGCCCGGCAGGTTGACCAGGATGGCGGTGGTGGAGCCGCCGTACTGCGCGCCGTAGTAGATGCCGGCCAGCATGATAAGTGCGGAGACCGGCGGCAGCGCGTAGGTCGCCGGCAGCAGCATCGCGATGGTCGCGACCGGGCCGATGCCCGGCAGCACGCCGATCAGCGTGCCCAGGATGCAGCCGATCAGGCAGTACAGCAGGTTCGTGAAGGTGAACGCGACGCCGAAGCCAATCGACAGGTTGTTGATCAAATCCATGACGTTGTTCCTCAGCCCGTGATGAAGGTCGGCCAGACCTGGATCTGCAGCTTGAGCGCCCAGATGAATGCGATGTAGCTGCCGATGGCCAGGATGGTCGCCAGCACCAGCACCTTCTTGAAGTCGAATTCGTTGCCGGCGAGGCTCCCGATGATCACCAGCGCGTAAATCGCGATGATCATGCCCATCGCCGGAACGCCGATGCTCGGCAGACCGCCAAGCAGCACGCCGAAGGCAAGGTTGGCGCCGATGATGAACACCACCTGCTTCCAGGCCCATTTGCCGATCTTGTCGCCGCTCTCCGTTTCCACGGTCAGGCCGGTGAACATGATGCCGACGCCGATCAGCGCCATCACGATGCCCAGCATCAGCGGAAAGTAACCGGGGCCCATTCGGGCGCCGCTGCCTACGTTGTAGGTCGAAGCCCCCCATGCGAAGGCGATGCCCACGACGGCAAACATCAGCCCTGCAAAGAAGTCCTTCTGACTTTTGATCTTCACGAACAATCTCCTCGAAAACTTTCGAACGGCAGATTGTGTGGTCAGCTTCCGGTCAGCCGGATGTGGATTCCACCTATCGAGGATTAAGGGATAACCCCGGTTCCGCATGCCCGGACAGGTACGTCAGGCGGATGACGGCAAGCAGATCACCTGACGGAAAAAAGCGTTCTTCCCAGTGTCCGGTTCGCCTGCTCCAGTTCCCGCAGGAACGAACTCCGCTCTTGTTCGCTGAAGCGCGCTTCGATCTCCGCCCGCGACAAGCGTACTTCCGTCAACATCAGAAGTGAAACCGGTCCGTGAATCTGCGTATCGATGTAGTTCATGTGATCTTCCGCAGATGGCTGAAACGAACCCGTTTCGACTCCTTCGATGAGAGTTTTCACGAAGGTCGGACATTCGGAATGCTCGCCATACGCCAGTAGATTCTCGATGTGTGTGTAGTCGCACAACGCCTCGGGATCCGGTTCCGAAAACGTATCCCTGGGAAAGAACGTCGATTGCCGGAGAGCCGATGGATCAAATACGGCAACAGACTTGCCATACACCCCCGTGGCCAATGTCTGAAACGGACTCAAAGCGGCATAAACCGGCCTTGTGCGGTGATCGAAATCGGGATTTGCAGAAGAGAAGAAGAAGTACTTCCGAATCGCGCGCTGCGCCATTCCTCCGTAGGGAGAATTTCGGTAGTGCGCGGGCAGCCCGAAGAGCTTCTCCTCCACCGCGTCGCGGTGCTTGAGGTATCCCGAATCCCATCTTTTCTGGCCCGGGGCAAAGCAGTTCTGGACCGTTCCATCTCCCGTCTGAATACTGTTCAGATCGAGGTGCCGCATATTGAAGCTCGATGTCAGTGGCGCGTTGCGCAGCGCCTCCACCACATCGGCGAGCACTTTCTCGGGGTCGCTGTCGGGACTGCAGTATTTGGCGACCGTCTCCACCGCCTTCTTGTGATTCACGGCTCGCTTCTGCGCACAGGACTGATTGACGCCATGGAGGATCTGCTTGGCGAACGCGCTGGTCTGCACGCTACGACGCTGCGCATCACTCACCGGCTTCATCTCGCTGCGCGCAGCAGAGAACGTTCCCGGCACGATGTCGCCGACATGGACCCGATCTTCCGGCAAGACGCCATCCATGAATTTCGATCGCTTTACCGAATTTCCAGCCCCCTCCGTGGGAGGAGTCGCCCCTGAAGGGGACGGGGTCACACCCATCTCGTGGATGGAAGGGAAAGGGACTGCTTTTTTCGGAACTGCGCGATCGACCGGCATGCCGATTCTCCTGCTGTGGTTTGCAAGGAACTGTGAAAGGCACACCCCTTGCACAGTTCGCGTCATCCTGAACAGTAGCCGTCGTCGGCGATCGCGTATGGCGAAGCCACGCCCAGCTTCGCGAAGAAAAATACCGAGGCGTGATCTGTTGCCAGTTCGGGAATCGAATATCCGATTCCTGTCTTTCAATCCAGTGGCGGCGTCGCGCCCAGCACTTCCTCGATCGTCGTCAGCCCCTCGGCCACGCGCAGCGCACCGGCAAGCCGCAGGGGCTGCATGCCGTCGACGGCAGCCTGGCGGCGCAGCACAGCGAGGTCGGACGTGCTGCCGACCTTCGACTTGAAGTCCTCTCCGATACTCAACAATTCGTAGAGCCCCGTGCGTCCCCGGTAGCCAGTCATTCGGCAGTCGACGCAGCCGATGGCCTTGCAGGCCCGTACGGCACCGGTGATCTGCCATGGCCTGACCAGCACCGCGAGCGTCTCCTGCGTGACGGTCTCGTCGGGCTGCTTGCAGTTGGCGCAGAGCGTACGGACCAAGCGCTGCGCAAGCACACCGAGCACCACCGCATTGACAAGATAGGCAGGCACGCCAAGCTCCATCAGCCGCGTGATGGCGCTCGGGGCGTCGTTCGTGTGCAACGTGCTGAAAACCAGATGGCCGGTGAGCGCGGCCTGCACCGCCATTTCGGCGGTCGCGAGATCGCGGATCTCGCCGACCATGATGACGTCCGGGTCCTGCCGCATCAGTGCCCGCAGGCCCTCGGTGAAGCCGAAGTCCAGCTGCGGCTGTACTTGCGTCTGGTTGAATGCGGGCTCGATCATCTCGATCGGGTCCTCGATGGTATTGACGTTGACCTGCTCCGTCGCAATGCGCTTGAGCGTGGAATACAACGTCGTCGTCTTGCCCGAGCCGGTCGGCCCGGTGACCAGCACGATGCCGTGCGGCCGCGTGACGAGCTGCTGCCAGCGCTGCGCGTCATGGGACGCGAATCCCAGCGCGTCGAGATCCTTGACCGCCGTGTCGGGATCGAAGATGCGCATCACCATCTTCTCGCCGAAGGCTGTGGGCAAGGTCGACAGGCGCATCTCGATCTCATCGCCGCGCATGTTGCGCGTCTTGATTCGGCCGTCGAGCGGCCTCCGCTTCTCGACCACGTCCATTCGCCCCAACAGCTTGATGCGCGCGATCATCGCGTTCATCACGCCGATCGGCAGCTGGTAGGCCGGATGCAGCACGCCGTCGATACGGAACCGGATCACGCCCTGGTCGCGCCGCGGCTCCAGATGGATGTCGCTGGCTCGCTGGTCGAAGGCGTATTGCCACAGCCAGTCGACCACCTGCACCACGCCCTGATCGTTGGCGTCGAGCTGGCGGTTGCTCCGGCCAAGCTCGACCAACTGCTCGAAGTTCGCGCCGCCGGTACTGCTGCCGGCCTTCTGCGCGGCACGGACCGATTTGGCCAGTGCGTAGAACTCTGCTGTGTAGCGCTGGATGTCGGTCGGGCTCGCAAGCACACGCCGCACCGTGCGGCGCGACTGACGCTCGACCTCCGCGATCCAATCGACCAGGAAGGGCTCCGACGTGGCCACGACGAGTTCGCCCGGCCCGACCTGCACCGGAAGCACCTTGTGGCGCTCGGCGTAGGCAGCGCTCATCGTGTCCGCGACCTTCGAAACGTCGACCTTGAGCGGATCGATGCGCAGGTAGGCGAGACCTGTGCGAACAGCCAGCCATTGCGTGAGCATCTCGATATCGAGCGGCTTGCCGTCGGCCTCGCGCGGCATCGATACGCTGGCAAGCCTCGTCAGCGGCGGCTGCCGGCTCTCGGCCTGGGCGCAGCGCGCGATGGTGCGGCGCGCTTCGGCCGGCGAGATCAGGCCGTCCTCGGCCAGCCATTCGACCAGGCGCCGCAGCTCCAGCGGTCCGTCGTGGCGTCGAATCGCGGTCCCGTTCGTGGCCGGCGTGCTCATCGGACCTGCGGCTTGAACACCTGCAGCCACTTGCCTGCCGGCAAACCCCAACGACTCTGGATGGTCTGCGCGCGAAGCGCAAGCGCCTCGCGCTTCGGTCGGCTCGGCGTTCGCTGGGCCAGCACCACGGTGTTGCCCTCGCGCGTGGGTTTGAAGGCCCAGACGGCATCGGCGCCGAACACCGACACGATCTTCTCCAGGCTGCTTTCGTAACTCGACGAGCGGCCGAACAGATTCACCGTCATCGCACCTTCATCGGTCAGCAGCGCCCGGCAATCGCCATAGAAGTCCTCGCTGTCGAGCACCGGGGCCGCGGCCTCGTGATCGTAGAGATCGACCTGCAGGGCATCGACCGTACCCTGCCAGTGCGGCTTGCGGATCTCGACCGCCGCATCGGCGATGACCACGCGCAGCTTGGCGTCATCGGCCGGCAGCTTGAACCAGCCGCGGCACGCAGCCAGCACCTGCGGGTTGAGTTCGATCGCAGTGGTTCGCATGCGCAGCTGCTTGCGGCAGAACTTGGTCAGCGTGGCGGCGCCCAGACCGAGCTGCATCGCATGCCGGCTCATCACGCTGGACGGGTCGACGAACAACAGCCAAGCCATCATGCGCTGCACGTATTCCAGTTCGATCTCGTACGGCGCGTCCATCTTCATGGAGCCCTGGATCCATTCGGTGCCGAGATGGAGGTAGCGGATGTCGCCCCAATCGGAGAAATTGACTTCGGGAAGCGGCGGAGACTTGGTGGCCATCATGCGAGCCCGTGACGGGCGAAGACGTCGCGCCATGCATTGAGCTTGCGTTCGAAGCTCCACGATGCGTTGGCGGGACTGGTGGAAGGAAGCTTGTAGACAGGCAGGGTGGCCACGCCGCCGGCCGCCAGCGCAGCCACGACGTGTTGCGAATGGCGATAGCTCTCGGCGCCGTTGTGCACGATGGCCGCGAGCTTCGGCAATTTCAGGCCGCCGAAATCGTTGACCACCGCGTCGCGGATGGCGGAATCGAGACTGCCCTCTCGCGCGCAGGCCGCATACACGTCCCACACGCCAAGGCCGCGGTCGAGCAGCCACTGAGTGCGCGCTGCGTAGCCGTCGGCGGCCGGTGGCAGGGGATGTTGGGGCCAGACGGCTTGCAAGATCTTCCAGAAGTGGTTTTGCGGGTGGGCATAGTACTGCTGAGCTTCCAGCGAGCGAACACCCGGAAAACTGCCGAGGATCAAGACCGCCGTCTGCTGCGAGACGACAGGATCCAGTCCGGTCAGTGCGTCCTGTTTTGTTTTCATGACTTGTGATTGCACAACAAAAAACCCGCCGAGGCGGGTTTCATGGTCAGGACGCTGAAAAGCTCAGGGCTTCTTGGCGGCTGCGTTCTCGGCGGTGCCGGGAATCTTCTCACCGATCGCGTGGCCGGCGCTGCGCATGCCGTCAGCGGTCTTGTGGCCAACATTGGCAACCGCATTGCCGGTCTTCTTGGCGACCTTCTTGGTGCCCTTGGCAGCCTTCTTGGTCGTGCTCTTGGTGGCATCCCAGGCCTTTTCGCTGCCTGCCTTGACCTTCTCGGTCATGGTCGGCTGGGTGGCCGGTGCCGGCGTCACGGCGGTGGTCGTCGTGGTAGTGGTCTGCGCCATGGCCGACAGGCCGACGGAAGCAAGTGCCAGGGCCAGAACGGCGGGAACGGTACGGATGAAAGACGACTTCATTGAAAACTCCTTGGATGAGTTGTGTATGTGTGACAAGGAGGCTGTCACTGCCCTCTCAACGGAAGCTCAGGCAGAAAGGATGACAGCAAAAGCGCGCCTGTTTCGGCAATCGATCACATACGGGACATCGGCCTACACGCGCATCCGGCTGCTGGCCGACATCTCGGCCAGCGACGCGAGCCGAGGCATTGCAGCACACGCGTTCGCGGTGGTGGCCTCGGCGAGGGCTTCCACTGAAATTCCACGCAACTGAGCCACGACCTGTGCGATGCGTGGCAACTCGGCCGGCTCGTTGCGCCCCTGCGCCGCGCCAGCGTCGCGCTGCGCCTGCGTGCGATAGAGCCAGTGAGGCTGGATGTCCGGCGCATCCGTCTCCATCACGATCGACTCGATCGGCAGGGTGGCAGCGAGCCGACGCAATTGCAGGGCCCGTTCGAACGTCACCGCGCCGCCAAAGCCGAGCTTCAACCCGAGTTCGATGCACGCCCGGGCCTGCTGCGCGCTGCCGTTGAACGCATGCGCAATGCCACGCCATGGTGCACCGCCCGATGTCTGTCGCAGGTGCTTGAGCACCTTGTCGACGGATCGACGCACATGGATGAGCACCGGCAGATCATGCTTGCGGGCAAGTTGCAACTGGGTGTGAAAGAAACGCGTCTGCTTTTCGTCATCAAGACCTTCGACGAAATAGTCCAGGCCGATTTCGCCGACAGCCACCAGTCGCGGGTCGTCGCGGCGCGCCGTGAGCTCCGCGTCGAGGGCAGCCAGATCGCCATCGCCCGCCTCTGCGGTGCACAGCGGGTGAACACCCAGTGCATAGGCATCGCCCTGCCTGTGCGCCAATTCACGCACGCGCGCGAAATTGAAGACACCAACCGCCGGGATCACGCACATCGACACGCCGGAAGCCGCTGCCCGCGCCCGGATTTCCGGCATTTCATCCCCGAACTCGGGCGCGTCCAGGTGACAGTGTGTATCGACGATTCCGGTCATTGACTGATGATGCCCGATCGGATGCAAAGAGGCACAAAGCATGCTACTGTGACTTTTTCCCGCATCACTTTTTCACCGGAGGTGACCATGCGCAGGCCTGCCTTTTACAGCCGCTCACCGCAGCCGTCACAGGACGCGGACGGGCTCGCCACGGATGCCGCAGCAACGGCCGTGCCGGTCGGTTCGGCGCCGAAGTCGCCATGGCAGCCGGGCAGGAGGTCGTTTGCGGCACTGCTGGTGCTCGTTCTTGCATTGGCTGGCGGCGGCGTAGCGCTCTGGCCCCGCGGTGGCCAGGGTGCACTGACGCAAAAGGACATCGATGCGGCCGTGCTGCGTACCCTGCAGACCAACACGCTTCCGTCGCCCGCCGCACGTGCCGCGGAGGTGGTCCGGCCTTCCGTCGTGCGTGTGGTGAGCTACGGGACGGAGCGCGCCACACCCGAAGCCAAGACCGAGAAGCGGGGCCGCAACATGGCACGCGGCAAGGCGCCGGAAGCAGATCCGCCGCCGGGCGCAGAGGTCGAACGCGGCATCGGCACTGGTGTGGTGATCATCGACAAGGGCGTGATCCTCACCAACCTTCACGTCGTTGCCGGCGCGGAGAAGATCAAGGTCACCTTCTACGACGGCCTCGAATCCATCGCCATCGTCACCGGCACGCAGCCGGAAAACGACCTCGCAGTACTGCAGGCACAGAAGATCCCCGACGACCTGATCGCAGCAACGATGCGCTCCACCGCCGACTTGATGCCGGGCGACCAGGTGGCGGCAGTCGGCTTCCCCTTCGGCATCGGGCCGTCGGTGTCAGCGGGTGTCGTGTCCGGCCTCAAGCGCTCGTTCCGCTCGCCGGAAGGCAAGCAGGAACTGGGCAACCTGATCCAGTTCGATGCGGCCGCCAACCCGGGCAACTCCGGCGGACCGCTGATCAACATGGACGGCGAGGTGCTGGGCATCGTCACCGCGATCCTCAATCCCACGCAGCAGCGCACCTTCATCGGCATCGGTTTCGCTATGCCGATCGAGAACGCGGCCTCCGCGATCGGCACGCCTCCGTTCTGACCCACCGACCACCTTCGACGAAAGCACACGCATGAGCACAGAGAATTTTTCAACGTCGCCCGCTACCGCCGAACTGATGGAGCAGATCCTCTACGAGGTCAAGCGGGTCGTGGTCGGCCAGGACCGCTTCCTGGAACGGGTGATGGTCGCGATGCTGGCGGGCGGCCACCTGCTGGTCGAGGGCGTGCCCGGCCTGGCCAAGACACTCACCATCAAGACGCTGTCGGACACCATCCAGGGCCAGTTCAAGCGCATCCAGTTCACGCCCGATCTGGTCCCGTCCGACCTGATAGGCACGCGCATCTACAACCAGAAGACCGGCGACTTCAGCACATCGCTCGGCCCGGTCTTCGCCAACCTGCTGCTGGCCGACGAAATCAACCGAGCGCCCGCCAAGGTGCAGAGCGCACTGCTCGAAGTGATGCAGGAACGCCAGGTGACGATTGCCGGCGAGACGCACAAAGTGCCGAAGCCCTTCCTCGTGATGGCGACGCAGAACCCGATCGAAACCGAGGGCACCTACCCGCTGCCCGAAGCCCAGGTCGACCGCTTCATGATGAAGATCCTGGTGGACTATCCGACCGACGAGGAGGAGTTCGTGATCGTGCAGCGGGTGATCGGCACGCCGGTGACGGTCAATGCGGTCGCGACCACCGCGCAACTCGCGACACTGCAGGCCGAGGCGCGCCAGGTGTATGTCGATCCGTCGCTGATCCAGTACGCGGTCAAGCTGATCTCGGCCACACGCACGCCCGAGAAGCACGGGCTCAAGGACATGGGCCGCTTCATCACCTTCGGCGCGAGTCCGCGGGCCACCATCAACCTGACCGAAGGCGCGCGCGCGCTGGCGATGCTGCGCGGCCGCAGCTACGCGCTGCCCGAAGACATGACCGCACTGGTGCCCGACGTGCTGCGCCACCGCGTGACGCTGTCGTACGAAGGGCTGTCCGAAGGGCTCACGCCCGATGGCCTGATCGAGAAGATCATGCGCGCCATTCCCGCACCGCCCAAACCGCTGGAACATGAAAAACTGGTGGCGTAGAAAACCGCCGCCCACCGCGGCGAATGACGCACGCCTGCCCGTCGACGTGCCTGCGGGCGCGGCCGAGCGGCTGCTGCAGCGGCTCGAATGGACCGTCATCCGCCGACTCGACGGCCTGCTGCAGGGCAACTACCGCACGCTGATGCGAGGCGCCGGGCTCGACCTGGCCGACCTGCGCGAATACCAGCACCACGACGACGTGCGCCACATCGACTGGAACGTCACGGCGCGGGTCGGCACGCCGCACGTGCGCGTATTCACCGAGGACCGCGAGATGTCGGCCTGGTTCGTGCTGGACCTGAGTCATTCGATCGACTTCGGCTCGGGCGTGAAGGCCAAGCGCGAGATCTCGATCGGCTTCGTCGGCGTGCTCTCGCGCCTGCTCACGCGCCATGGCAACCGGGTCGGTGCGCTGGTCTACGGCAGCGACATCGAGGCGGTGATTCCGCCTCGCAGCGGTCGCCGGCACGTGCTGCACCTGCTGCATTCGATGCAACGCCGCGCCGACAAGGGCGAGGCCGTGGACCAGAAGGCGCAGGGCATGACGCGCCTGTCCGACCTGCTGCGTTCGGCCGCCGGCATGATGCCGCGCCGCTCGACCGTGTTCGTGGTGTCCGACTTCCTCACCGAGCCCGGCTGGGAGAAGCCGCTCGCGCAGCTGACCCAGCGCCACGAGGTCACCGCGGTCCGGCTGTTCGATCCGCTGGAGCGCGAACTGCCCGATCTCGGCCTGGTGCCGTTGCGCGACGTCGAGACCGGAGAACAGCTGTGGGTCGACACGCACGATCCGGGCTTCCGCAAGCGCTTCGCACGCATCGCCGCCGAGCGCGAGGCCGCGCTGCGTGAATCGCTGGCCAAGGCCGGCGTCGACACGCTCGAACTCTCGACCCACGACGATCTGGCCGTCGCCATCATGCGTTTTGCGGACCTGCGCAAACGCCGGGTGCGCGCCGGTGGAGCATCCCCGAAGACGGCCGCTGCATGATGCGCGAGGTACCTGCATGAATTTCCTCTGGCCTCAGTTCCTCTGGCTCCTGCTGGCGGTGCCGCTGCTGGTGCTGCTGTACATGTGGCTCATGCGCCGCAAGAAGAAGCTGGCGCTGCGATACGCCAGCCTGTCGATCGTGCGCGAGGCGATGGGTGTGCGCCAAAGCGTGAGGCGCCACATCCCGCCGCTGCTCTTTCTCCTGTCGATGGTCGCGATGCTCGTGGCCGCTTCAAGGCCGATGGCCGTCGTGACGCTGCCATCGAACCAGCAGACCATCATCCTCGCGATGGACGTGTCGGGCAGCATGCGTGCCACCGACGTGCAGCCGAACCGGCTGGTGGCTGCACAGGAAGCGGCCAAGGGCTTCATCAAGGACCTGCCGCGCACCGTCAAGGTCGGCATCGTCGCCTTCGCCGGCAGCGCGCAGGTCGCGCAACTGCCAACCACCAACCGCGACGACCTGGTCACCGCCATCGACGGCTTCCAGCTGCAGCGAGCCACCGCCACGGGCAACGCGATCGTGGTCTCTCTCGCCACACTGTTCCCCGATGCGGGCATCGACATCTCGAACTTCAGCGCGCCCAACCGCGCACGCGGTGTTCCGATCGAGCAGGCCGGGAAGGCGGCGCCCAAGGAGTTCGTGCCGGTCGCGCCGGGCTCGTATACCTCGGCCGCGATCATCATGCTGACCGACGGCCAGCGCACCACCGGCGTCGACCCGCTCGATGCGGCCAAGGTCGCGGCCGATCGCGGCGTGCGCGTCTACACGGTCGGCGTCGGCACCGTCGATGGCGACACGATCGGCTTCGAAGGCTGGTCGATGCGCGTGCGCCTGGACGAGGAAACACTCAAGTCCATCGCCAACAAGACGCAGGCCGAGTACTTCTATGCCGGCACGGCCGCCGACCTGAAGAAGGTCTACGACACGCTGAGCTCGCGGCTCACCGTCGAGAAGAAGGAAACCGAGGTGTCGGCGCTGTTCGCGCTGGGCGCCGCATTGCTGGCGCTGCTGTCGGCCGGCCTCTCGCTGTTCTGGTTCAACCGGATTCTTTGAGCCGGGGCGCGCGTGGCAGTGCATGCGCGTCGATGGCATCGCCAGCCAGGATGAAGTGCCCGCCCGCCACGTGATGCAGCGTGCGCAGTTCGTCATGCCCCTCGAAGTTCCAGCGGCCGTCGGCGAACACGCGCGCGTCGGCCTGCGCCGCGACGACCTCGCCGAGGAACAGGTCGTAGCGCTCCTGGATCGCGGGTTCAGGCAACAGCCGGCATTCGAGCCAGGCCACGCAGCCCTCCAGCAGCGGCGCGGATGTGGCTTCGCCGGCAAAGGCGCCCACACCGTAGGCAGCGAACTTGTCGATGCCCTCGTCCTGCGTCAACGCCAGCCCGGAACTGCTGCCGAACGTCTCCGTGAGATCGGCCTGTGCGTGGGTCGGCACCTGCAATGCGAAAGTGCCCGAGGCTTCGATCAGCTTGCGCGTCCAGGTGCTCTTGTCGAGCACCACTGCCACCTTGGGCGGACTGAAGTCCAGCGGCATCGCCCAGGCGGCGGCCATGATGTTGCGCTGCCCGCCATGCGCTGCGCTGACCAGCACGGTCGGGCCATGGTTGAGCAGGCGATAAGCCTTGTCGAGCGGGACGATGCGGCGGTTCGGGTCGGTCATTGAATGCGGGTGCGAGAGATGGCGATGCGCCCATGCTAGCGGCCATCCACTGGCGCTGCAGGCATCGGCCGACCGCACCGACGCGCTGTGCGGTGCTGCGCTGGCAACGTCGTCTTCAGGCGCGCGTGGCGCCCGCACGCGACTCGATGGCCGCCTTGAGTCCAGGACACAGGCCGAGCAGGAACAGCAGTTCGGCCACCACGAACAGCGGCCCGATCAGCAGGCCGACCACGTCGTCGACGAAGGCCGGCTTGCGCCCTTCGAAGTGGTGGCCGACGAACTGGATCACCCACCCCACCAGGAACCCGCCCACGCCGATGGCGAGCCAGACCCCCGTCGACCGCGAGGCGGCCCAGCCGCCGAACCACAGCGCCGCAGCAAGCAGGACCGTGAGCAGCAGCCCGAAGCGTAAGTCCAGCCGCAGATAGAACAGCGATGCCGCCACCACCGCCACCAGCGCGATCGACACGGTAAAGCCCGCGACCTCGAAAGCCGGCCGTGACAGCAGCACCGCGACTGCTGCCACGATCATCGGCACGCCGATGAAATGGGTGAGGATGTTGCGCTCGCTGCGGTGGTATTCGGCGTATTGCGACAGCTGGTCGGTCAAGGTCTTCATCGGATTGCTCCTTGGCATGGGATGCGTCGATCGTTGGCGCCCGAAGCCGGACAGACTGTCCGATTTGAGTCCATCGATGCGCCGGATCGCTCCGGGGTTTCCCCAGGAAGCCATGCCATGCCGCTCGGCGCATGGCACGCACGGGGGCCCGGGTCGGCCCGAACGAGCCCGGCATCACCGGCCGGTATGCAGTCGGGCCGCGCGGCAACGAGGGCTGTTACCCCGCCAGCCGCCCCGCGACCAGGCGCAGCACCCGATCGCAGCGCTGCGCCAGCGACTCGTCGTGCGTCACCATCACGAAGGCGGTGCCGTGCCGGCGCGCCAGCTCGAGCATCAGCGCAAACACGCCATCGGCGGTGCCGCGGTCCAGGTTGCCGGTGGGCTCGTCGGCCAGCACGCAATTCGGCTGCGTGACCAGCGCACGCGCAATCGCCACACGCTGGCGTTCGCCGCCGGACAGCTCGGCAGGGCGATGCTGCAGGCGTTCCTTCAGGCCGACTGCGGACAGCATGTCGGTCGCCGTCCGCGCGGCTTCGGCTGGATCCATGCGCCGGATCTTCAGCGGCATCGCGACGTTGTCGAGCGCGCTGAATTCGGGCAGCAGGTGATGGAACTGGTAGACGAAGCCCAGATGGCGGTTGCGCAGACGGCCCTGCTCGGCGGCATCGACCTTGGCGATGTTCCGGCCGAGCAGTTCGACACTGCCGGCGCTCGGCGCATCGAGCCCGCCCATCAGGTGCAGCATCGTGCTTTTGCCCGAGCCCGAGGCGCCGACGATGGCCAGCGTCTCGCCCGCATGCACGTCGAGGTCGACGCCATGCAGCACGGTCAGGTCGATACGCCCTTCGTGGAAGCGCTTGGTCAGGCCGCGGACCTTGAGGACGACATCACTCATAGCGCAGCGCCTCCGCGGGGTTCACGCGGCTGGCACGCCAGCTCGGATACAGCGTCGCGGCGAAGGCCAGGATCAGCGAGATGATGGTGATGGGCATGATGTCGGAGCGCTGCGGATCGCTGGGCATCCGGCTGATCAGGTAGATGTCCTTGGGCAGGAAGCTCGCGTGGAACAGCTGCTCCAGCGCGGGCACGATGACGTCGATGTTGTAGGCGATCAGCAGCCCGAGCAGCAGGCCGCCGATGGTCCCCATCACGCCGACCATCGCGCCCTGCACGACGAAGATGCCCATGATGCTTTTCGGGCTCGCGCCGAGCGTGCGCAGGATCGCGATGTCGGCACGCTTGTCGGTCACGGTCATGACCAGCGTCGACACCAGGTTGAAGGCGGCCACGGCCACGATCAGCGTGAGGATGATGAACATCATGCGTTTCTCGACCTGCACGGCCGCAAACCAGGTCTTGTTCTGGCGCGTCCAGTCGCGGATCAGCACGGTCTCGGGCATCACGGCGGCCAGCTGGTCGGCCACCTCGCGCGCCTGGTTCAGGTCCTTCAGCTTGAGCCGCACGCCGCTCGGCCCTTCGAGGCGGAACACGCGCGCCGCGTCCTCGGTGTGGATCATCGCGAGCGTGGAGTCGTATTCGTAGTGGCCGGAATCGAAGGTACCGACCACGGTGAACTGCTTCAGCCGCGGCACCACGCCAGCCGGCGTGACCTGCCCGCCAGGCGCAACGAGCGTGACCTGGTCCCCGGCGCGCACATACAGCGATCGGGCCAGCTCGCCGCCCAGCACGATGCCGAATTCGCCCGGCACCAGCTTCGCCAGCGCGCCATGCTGCGCGGTGGTGCCGATGTCGGTGACCTGCGGCTCCAGTGCCGGATCGATACCGCGCACCAGCGCGCCCTTCATGTCCTCGCCGCGCGCGATCAACGCCTGCGTCGCGATGAAAGGCGCCACGCCGATCACCTGCGGGTTCTTGCGCGCCGTGGCCATCACGCCGGCCAGGTCGGGCAGCGCCTGGCCATCGCGCGAGAACAGTTCGATGTGCGACACCACGCCCAGCATGCGGTCGCGCACTTCTTTCTGGAAGCCGTTCATCACGCTCAGCACGATGATCAGCGCCGCCACGCCGAGCCCGATGCCGAGCATCGACACGCCGGAGATGAAGGAGATGAAGCCATTGCGCCGTGTCGCACGGCCGGCCCGCGTGTAGCGCCAGCCGAGTTGCAGTTCGTACGGGAGTCGCATCAGGCCTCCTTCCGGGCCGCGTCGGTGGAGGCTTGCGGCCTCCGGTGCGGCAGCGGGTACGCGGGGGACGGAGCGTGGGGGCGGGTCATGGGCCGGGATTGTGGCATCCCGCCCGACGCGTCATGCCCGGGCGCGACAATAGGCCCATGGTTTCCCCCGCTCCCTTCCGTCACTTGCTCATCCCGTTCGCGGGCCGCCGTTCCCCAGGTTGCGAAGCCGCCCTGGCGCAGCTCGATCTGCCCAACCTCGAATCACTGCTGGGCCGGCTCGCGCTGACCGACGACGATACGCAGGACGACAGCACGCTGTCACCGCCGCACGAGCGCGCCCTCGCGCGCGCACTGGGCATGTCCGCCGACGATGGCCGCATCGCCTGGGCCGCGCGCGAAGCACAGAACAGCGGCCTGTCACGCGCCGGCTCCGGCGAGCCATGGGCCGTGGTGACGCTGTGCCACTGGGAGGTCGCGATCGACGAGGTGGTGCTGGACGACCCGGCCGACATCGTGATCGACGCCGCCGAATCGCAGACGCTGCTCGAAGCGGCACGGCCCTTCTTCCAGGAAGACGGCATCTCGTTGCGACCCTCGGCCGTGCCGGGCCGCTGGCTGGCGCGCGGCGAGGTGTTCCGCACGCTCGCAACCGCCTCGCCCGACCGCGCCGCCGGGCAGGCGATCTCGACCTGGGCGCCGCTCACCGACGCGCTCAAGCCCGTGCGCAAGCTGCAGAACGAGATGCAGATGCTGCTCTACACCCAGCGCGTGAACGACGAGCGCACGGCGCGCGGCGCACAGCCGATCAACTCCTTCTGGCTCAGCGGCACGGGCGCGCTGCCGAAGGACGCCGTCCTGGCGAAGAGCGCCGAGCCCACCATCACGACCGTGCTGCGCACGGCCGCCCTGCGCGACGACGGCGCCGGCTGGGCCGCCGCGTGGAAGACGCTCGACGCCGGCCCGATTGCCGAACTGCTCGCAGCATGCGCGGCCGGCAGCGTCGTCGTGCTGACGCTTTGCGGAGACCGCAGCGCACGCCGCTTCACGGTCCGCAAGCGTGGCGCCAGCCAGTGGCTCCAGCGCCTGTTGCGCCGCACGCCGGCGCGCACCGTGCTCGCAGCGCTGTGAAGATCGTCGCCCGCGACATCCCGCCGCGCAGTGTCTGGGCACTCGAACAGGCCGGCGTGCACCCGTTGCTCGCGCGGCTCTATGCGGCGCGCGGCGTGCTCGCCAAGGATGAGCTGGACGACGGCCTCGCCCGCCTGCTGCCGCCCGACACGCTGCGCGGCACGCGCGAGGCGGCCGTGCTGCTGGCCGATGCGATCGCAGCCGACAAGCGCCTGTGCATCGTCGCCGACTACGACTGCGACGGCGCCACGGCCTGCGCAGTCGCGGTGCGCGGCCTGCGGCTGCTCGGCGCGCGGCGCGTGGCCTATCTCGTGCCCGACCGCGTGGTCGACGGCTACGGCCTCACGCCGCCGATCGCCGAGCGCGTGGCCGACGGCGGCGCCGACATGCTGATCACGGTCGACAACGGCATCGCCAGCGTCGAAGGCGTGGCCGCCGCCCAGGCACGTGGCCTGCAGGTGCTGGTGACCGACCACCACCTGCCCGGCGAGGAGCTTCCGCAAGCGGACGTATTGGTCAATCCGAACCAGCCGGGCTGCAGCTTCGAGAGCAAGAGCATCGCCGGCGTCGGCGTGATGTTCTACGTGCTGCTGGCGCTGCGCTCGGAACTGCGCACGCGCAGCGTCTTCACGCTGGCCAACCAACCCAAGCTCGATGCGCTGCTGCCGCTCGTCGCGCTCGGCACGGTGGCAGATGTGGTCAAGCTCGATGCGAACAACCGCCGCCTGGTTGCGCAAGGACTGCGGCGCATTCGTGCGGGCTCGATGCCGGCCGGCATCGCCGCTCTGTTCAAGGCCGCCGGACGCCAGGCGCCGGTCGCGACCACCTTCGATTTCGGCTTCGCGCTCGGGCCGCGCATCAATGCGGCAGGCCGTCTTGCCGACATGACGCTCGGCATCGAATGCCTGCTGACCGACGACGCCGGCCGCGCCGAAGAACTCGCGCGCCTGCTCGACGGCATCAACCGCGATCGGCGTGACATCGAGGGCGGGATGCGCGAGCAGGCGCTGCTGCTGGCCGAATCGCTGTTCGGCGCGAACGGCGACGGTGAGGGCAAGGACGCGCCGACCGCCGCGATCAGCGTGTTCGGCGATGCCTTCCACGAAGGCGTCGTCGGCATCGTGGCCTCGCGGCTCAAGGAACGTTTTCACCGGCCGACCTTCGTCTTCGCGGCCAGCGGCGCGCCAGGCAAGGAGCACGAACTCAAGGGCTCGGGCCGCTCGATCCCGGGCTTTCACCTGCG
>CAIQMJ010001155.1 GCA_903872875.1 uncultured Variovorax sp. | reverse complement strand
GATCGACACCCGCTTGCCGCCCGGCCTCGGTACATAGCCGAAGGGCGGCGCGGTGCCGGCCTCGGCGAGTTCGGCAATGGCGCGCTGCAGGAACATCGGGCTCCAGATGTGCGGCATCACGCGCAGCGGTGCTCGCATTCCGATGCGCCAGTACGAACCGCAGGTTGCTTCGTGCTGCGCATGCGTCCACACCTCGTCGAAGCGCGTACCGTTGAAGATCGAGCCCGAGGGCTTGCCGAAGGACAGGCGCTCGATGTCCATCACGTAGTCGTTGCCGCACCGGTAGGCCACCACGACGCCGCCGCGGTCGTGTACCTGCGTGGCCTCTTCCGGGGTGATCTGCGCGCCGCCTTCGATCAGGACATCGATGCGGTCGATCACGTCGGCCAGCCTGACCAGCGGGATCGCCATGTCGCTGACCATCAGGCCGGGCGGAAGCACCTCGCCATCACCGCCGTTCACCAGCCACAACTCGCCGACGTGCGGTGAAGAGCGCAGCAGTGCAAACAGGAACACGATGTTCTGCACCGCGCCGTTGGACCAGATCGACTGCGTGGCGTCCTTCGACACGAACATGCTCAGGCCGATGTTGATCCTGTCGGGCATGGTCGTGCTTTCCATGGCGTCGCGTTTCATGTCATTGCGCCGGCAGGGTCCTGTCGGGCGGTACGCGCACCACGCGGAACACATTGCCTGACAGCACGTGCCGATACGAGAAAGCGTCCTGCTTCAGCTCCTGCACCAGATACGGATTGATGGTGTCCGGGCTTCGGGTGTCGGTTCGTACGCCATCGACCTCGGTCGTGACGGTGAAATAGAGCCCGTTCGAGATGCCCCACAAGCCCGAATTGCGCAGCTCCGTCGGCGGCTTGCCGGGTTCGTAGAGCCGTGCCACCAACGTGAAGCTGCCGTCCGCCTTGCGGTTGTAGAGAAAGCGCTGGACCGGCATGCCAGGCCGGGGAGCGAACTCCCCGTACCAGGTGCCGACCATCATCGTTTCCTGTGCAGACGGCGTTGCAGCTGCCGACGCCATGCAACCGAAGATGCACAGGCCCAGCAGCGCAATGCCGCGCCGCAGGGCCATGGTCATTCCCACTTCCAGCCGAGTCCGACGCCCAGGCCCCAGTCCTTGCCCGTCGTGCTCACGCCGACGTTGTAGTGGGTGCCGCCCGTTTCGGCCACGCCCTGGAAGCTCAGCGCCACGCCGGTCTGGCCGCGGTAGTAGCCCAGGCCGATGCCCAGGGCCTTCTCACCCGTGCGGGTCAGGTTCATGCGCGACGATGACATCGCATAGGCCATCGCCACGCCGGCGTAGGCGCGGTCACCCAGCGTGTCGATGCTGCCCTGCATCTGCTGCAACTGGTTCACATTGACAGCGTCGGTGCCATCGATGCCCGGCGCTACGCCGGTGATACGGCGCTCGCTCCCCTGGTTGCCCACCGCCACCGTGTTGGCCTGCGACGCGGTCGTGCCATTGCCCAGTGCGACCGAGTTGTTGCCCAGTGCCGTGGCGTTGTTGCCGAGTGCGGCCGAGTAGTCTCCGGCCGCCCTGGCGTTGTCGCCGACCGCGGTCGTGTTGGTGCCTTCGGCACGGGCACCGGTACCGACGGCCACCGACGAATGCGCATATGCGTTGGCGCCGATCGCCACCGAGTTCGACTGGTCTGCGAGTGCCTGGTAGCCGATCGCGATGCCGCCTCCCGACTTGGCCGTGGCCTGCGCGCCCAGGGCCACCGACGTATCGCCCTGCGCCTTGGCCTGTGCGCCCACGGCCGTGGCGTAATTGGCCGATGCGCTGGTCGATTTGTTGCCGGCCTCCGAGCAATAGCCCAGTGCCGTCGCGGCCGTACCGTTGCTGTAGGCGCATTCGCCGGAGGCCGTCGCGCCCTGGCCGATCGCCGTGGCGTTGGCACCGAAGCTCGACGCGCCCGTGCCGCTGGCCGTGGCACCCGTGCCGACGGCCGTCGAGTTGGTGGCATTCGCAGAAGAGCCTGCGCCCAGTGCGATGGCGGTACTGCTGGTGGTCTCGCCCGTGAAGGCGGCGATCTGGACCTCGACATGGCCGACGCGGGTGTCGAGACTGCCGACGCTCGAACTCGTTGCGCTGCTCAGCACGGTGACCGTGCTCGTCACGCTATCGACGCGTGTGTTCAGGCTGGCGTTGTCGGCGCTGACGGCACCCAACTGGGAGCTGATGCTGCTCGAGAACGCCGTCTGCGTGCTCTCGACCGTGGCAACGCGTGTGTCCATGCTGCCCACGCGCGTGTCGAGGCTGCTTGCGGAGGCCGTCGCCATCGCGCCGAGCGTGCTGAGCTGCGCGACGTTGACCGCATCGGTGGGCGCCGAGCCGTCGGCCACGTTGATCAGTCGGCGCGTCGCGCCGGCGGAGCCGATCGAGACGGCGCCCAGGGTCGGTGCGAGCGCGCCGGTGAGGAAACCGGTGCCGCTGGACAAGGCATCCACCGTGCTGCCTGCGCCGATCGCCACGCCGCCGAGCACATCGACCGCAACGCTGGCGCCGCGCCCGATGGCCACACCGTCCTGCGCACCCACCGCGGCACCGTAGCCGATGGCCACGGCGTTCGAAGCGGCCGGATCGATCGTCGCGCTTTCGCCGATGGCGATGCCGTAGAAGGCCTGCGACGACGCATGGAAGCCGATGGCGATGGCGTTGTCCGTGTCCGCGCTGGCCGCACCGCCGATCGCAATCGATTCGTAGCCGGCCGTGCTCTCGATGCCGATCGCCATGCCGCGAGAGTTGGTGACCTTGGCGAGAGTGCCGATCGCCACCGTGTCATCGCTGTTGGCCTGGGACGCGATGCCCAGCGCAATGGACCTGTCACCCGACGCAGAAGCCCCTGTGCTGCCGTCGCCCTCGGCGCTGCCACCGATGGCCACCGAACTGGAGCCAGTCGCCGACGCACCGATGCCGCCGTTGCTGACGCCGCCGATCGCCACCGCCGCCCTGCCGCCTGCGTAAGCTCCTTGGCCGGAGGTTCCATCCGTGGCTTCGGCTGCCCCGATGGCAATGCCGCCGTCGTTCGTCACGCGGGCGCCGATGGCCGCTGAAGCCCCCATTTCGGCATAGCCGCCGCCGATGGCAATGCCGCCGTTGGCCGTGACCGAGGGCGACGTCGATCCGCCGCCGGAGGAGCCGCCGAGCGCCAGGGCCGCATAGCCCTGCGCCTGGGCGCCATTGCCCAAGGCCGCAGCGCCGTCGAGCGTGGCGCCTGCGCCATTGCCCATGGCGATGGCATTCGCAGCGCTGGCGACGGCGGCGGGGCCGATGGCCACGCTGTCGGCGCCGGTGGCCTGCGCATCGACGCCGGTGGAGCTGACACGCACGTACTTGATGCCCGCGCCGCTGTTGATGCTGCTGATGGTGGTTTCGTTGTCGGCGACGCGGGTGTCCAGGCTGGTCACCGATGCGGAGGTCGTGGCACTCAGCGTGTTCAGCTGCTCGACGTTGACGGCGTCGGTCAGGCCGGTGCCTGCCGCGACGTTGACTATCCGGCGTTCGGCACCCGCGGAACCCACCGAGATCGTGTCCGCCACGTCGGCGATGGAGAATGAGCCGAGCGCTACCGCGTTGGAGGCGCCAAAGTTCACGGTGGCGTTCGTGCCGAGCGCAACCGAGCTGCCGCCGTTGGCATTGGCCGTGTTGCCGATGCTGACATTGGACGCGCTGACGACGCCCATGCCGCTGTTCGCTCCGATGGCGACGTTGAAGCTGCCCGCGAAGAGTCCCGGCGTCGCGCCGGCGTTGGTGCCGATGCTCACTGTCGATTCGCCACCAAAGATATTCCCCACCCCGGCGGCCGTACCGATGGCGATGCCATTTGCGCCGTTGATGGCCGTCTGGGCGCCGACGCCGATGGCGACGGATGAGCCGCCGGCACCGATGGCGCCGTTGCCGATCGCCAGAGCGTTGATCGCGTTGGCAGCGGCGGCAGGCCCGATCGCCACGCTGTCCGTGCCGTTGGCTTGCGCGTCCGCACCGGTGGAATTGACGCGGAAGTACTTGACGCCCGTGGTGCTGCTGCCGCCGAGGCCGCTGATGGCGGTCTCGGTGTCCGTCACGCGTGTGTCCAGGCTGGTCACCGAGGTCGCGGTCGATGCGCTCAAGGTGCTCAGCTGCGCGACGTTCACGGCGTCGGTGAGGTTGGTGCCTGCCGCGACGTTCACGATGCGGCGTTCCGCGCCCATGGAGCCCACGGACACCGTGTTGGCGACGTCGGCAACGGAGCCGGCCCCGAGCGCCACGGAGTTCGAGGCATTGGCGCTGATGGCCGCGCCCGATCCCAGCGCCACGGAGTCGGCGCTCTCGGCCGCGGCGAATGCACCCACGACCACGCTGTTGGCTGCACCGACAGCCACATTGGCGGCAGTGCCGATCGCCACGGCGTTGGCGTCTCGTGCGGACGCGCTGCTACCGATCGCGTTGGCGTTGTAGCTGCTGGCGTAGGCACCCTTGCCGATGGCCACCACCGAATCCGCGCTGGCCTGCGCACCGGAACCCAGCGCGATGCTGTCGGGCGCCACGCCGTCGACCAGGGCGGCTGAGCCGATGGCGATGCCGTTCATTGCGGTAGTGGCCACCGATGCAGTCTGGCCCATGGCGACGGAGTTGACGCCGGCGGCGTTGGCACCGTTGCCGATGGCCAGCGCATTGAGTGCACCAGCCACGGCGGCCGGGCCGATCGCCACGCTGTCCGCGGCCGTGGCCTGCGCGTCGGCGCCGGTGGAATCGACCCGGAAATATTTGATGCCCGTGGTACTGCTGCTGCCGCCGAGGCCGCTGATGGCGGTCTCGGCGTCCGTGACGCGGGTATCGAGACTGGTCACCGAGGTCGTCGTCAATGTGCTCAGCGTGCTCAGTTGCGCGACGTTCACGGCATCGTTCGGATCCGAGCCGTCGGCAACGTTGATCAGCCGGCGCCTGATGATGGAATTGCCGATGGAAACGGCACCCGTCCCGGGCGCCTCCGTACCGGTGAGGAAGCCCGACCCGCTGGAGAGGCTGTCGACCGTGCTGTAGGCGCCAAGGGCCACGCCGCCGTCGACACCGGAGGCCACCATGGCGTTGTGGCCGAGCGCCACGCCGTCGGCAGTCAGCACATGGGCGCCATAGCCGGCGGCCAGACTGCCCCAGCCCGAAGAATCGACGGTTGCGTTCTCGCCCAGCGCGATCGCGTAGGCAGCCGAAGACACCGAGTTCAGGCCGATGGCCGTCGCATTGCTCGTCTCTGCCAGGGCATTGACGCCGATGGCCATGGAATCGATGCCGAGCGCCTGGCTGGTCTTGCCGATGGCGATCCCGCGCATGTCCTGCGCCAGGGCGCCGTTGCCGATCGCGACGGTGCTTTCGTCCTGCGCCGAAGACGACGTACCGAGCGCGACAGCGTTGTCGCCGCTGGCCGAAGCGCCACTGCCGCCTGCAGCGTTGCCGCCGATGGCAATGGCGCTCAGTCCGCTGGCCGAAGCGCCTTCGCCGCCCGCGGAGACGCCGCCGATCGCCACGGCAGCGGCATTGCTGGCGTTTGCACCGGAGCCGTACCCGCTGGTGGGGGATTTGGCGCCGCCGATGGCAACGCTCGACGCGCCGGTTGCGCTGGCACCCTCGCCGCCTGTGGCTCCCGCCACGGTATAGACGCCGCCGATGGCGACCGCGCTGTCGGCCGACGACCATGCCGCGGTTGCCGCTTCCACGCCCGAGTTGCCGCCCAGGGACAGGGACGAGTGGGCTTGCGCATTGGCTCCGGTGCCGATCGATATGGCGGCATCCTGCGAAGCGCTTGCATTGCTGCCGAGCGCGATGGCATTGGCGCCGGCGGCCGACGACAGGAAGCCGCCGGCAATGGCGTAACCGCCGGCTGCCGCGGCGGAAGACCCGATGGCCACGGAGTTGCCTCCCGATGCGTTGGCACTGACGCCGAGACTGATGTTGGAGGAGGTCGTGACACCCATTCCGCTGGTTGCGCCAATGGCAATGTTGAAGTCGCCGGTGCCGGTTGCGCCAGCCATGCCGGCGGCGTAGCCGATATAGATGGCGGAGTCGCCACCAGTGAAGCCGACAGGGCCGACGCCTGCGGCCGCGCCGATGACGACGGCGTTCACGCCGTCGACGCCTGTCGTCGCGCCGCTGCCGACGACGACCGAGCCGTTGCCGCTGCCGGATGCGCCACCACCCACGACGACCGTATTGCTCGCTTGCGCAATCGCGTTTCCGCCGATGGCGATCGCCTCGGCGGCCGCAGCGCTGGCGCCGACGCCCAGCGCGATGCTGTGGGCGGCATTCGCGCCAACCGTGGCGCCCTGTCCGATGGCAACGCCCTGATCCGCGAGCGCGCCCACCGAGGCGCCCTGGCCGAGGGCGACGGCGCCGCTGGAGGCGGCGCTTGTGGCAGTACCGATGGCAATGGCATCGGACGCCGTCGTGCTGGCGTTCTGTCCGATGGCGATGGAACTGATGGCAACGTCAGCGGTGCTGGCGCCTGCGCCCATCGCGATGGATTCGCTGCCGAAGGCCTGCGCTGCAGCGCCGATGGCCACCTGCCGGTCTCCCGTATTGGTGCCGGTCGATGCGCTGTTGCCGATGGCGATGCCGCCATTGGTGGTTGCGTCCGTGGGGGTGAGGTCATCCGCCGAGTTCGCGTTGGCGCCGGTACCGATGGCGATGCCACCGGCGTCGGCGTAGGCGGGCAGGCCCGCAGCCGACGAGGAGATCGCGACCGAACCGAGGAATGCGGTGCTCGGCGTCGCGTTGCCGTTGTCCGTTCCGGTGACGTTGGCAAACGCGCTGCCTCCGAACAGCGTTGCCCCGATCGTCAATGCCGCCGCAGCAGCAACCACGCTCGCCGAACTTCGCTTGCCGCGCGCCTTCGTGAGCTCCGATGTGGCGACCCAGGCTCCGAGGGATTCGTTCCACACGCTGCGGTATGACTTGTTCATGATGTTCTTCCTCTCCTGTGTTGATGGGACGTGTGGCGCGCGGCCGCGTTATTGCGGGGCGCCGGAAGCAGTGCCTGCTGCGCCGAGCGGGCGGGGTAGGTAGCCCGTGAAGCGGACGCTGCCGTCGTTCTCGAGGCGGAACGAAATCCGCTCGATGAGCGAGCGGCCATCGGTCGTGGTGGAAGACATCTCGACGTTGGCGTAGAGGCCGGCGGGCACGCCTTGCGGTGTGGTCGGCGTCGCATAGCGCAGGCGGCTGACGCCTGACCAGGTGCGTTGGCGCAGCGGGCCGACCGACTGGCGTGCCGACTTCATGTCGGCGATGAAGGTGTCCTGCTTGAAGCGCGATTGCAGGACGGGTGGGATGTCCTGCCACAGTGGCGCGTAGTTGCCCGTGTCGAGCAGCGCCAGCACGCGACCCGCGGCCACGAGCAAGGCATCGGGCGAGGTGTCGACGGACGCGGCCTGCGCGGCCGTGGGTGCCTGCGCTCTTGCATCACCTGCTGGTGTGGTTGTAAGGGCGACGCCGACGATCAGGCCGGCGAGCGCAATGACGAGAACCGACTTGGCAGTGCGGATCGAGGCACGACGGCTGATGCTCGAGGCGGGAGGCGGATGAAGGTGAGGCATGTGAGGCCCTGGAAAGATGTGTAAGAGTCCGCGCCGGGTGCAGCGCGAGAGCCATCGTTCCGTGAACCGCCCCGCTGAGGGGCTCGTCGCATCGAAGTGGTGAATTCACCAGACGAAACGCCGAAAATCGCCGTCGAAAAATTTGCGCAGGTGCCGTCGATTGCGTGACGCCGTACGCGTCCCGCTTACAAAGCCGAGCAGCCGTGTCGGAACTTGTCCGGTGTGAAGTGCTCTGCGCGCGTCATGCGCCGACGTCGCGGGCCTGCGGGTCCGCAAGCAGGAATGCCCCTTTTCGGGCTCGCGCAGATCGAGCGTGCGAGGGCCGGAGCTTCCGTTCAGTCTGTCGACGTGCCCGTGCATTGGCGCACGTGCGCCGCCAGCGCCAGGCACAGCGCGCTCTGCGGATCGCGCAGGCCGTCGATGGCCGAGTTGTGCAGGCAGCCGTCCAGGGGCATCAGCCTGCTGTCGACGCCCAGCGCTCGCGCGGCGTCGTGGAAGGCTTCCGCCTGGCGGTAGAACTCCGGTGTTTCGCCGGCGCCCCAGGTGATCAGCATCGACGGCGCACCGTCGCGCAGGTGATGGATCGGCCCGTTGCGCCGCACTTGTGCATCGGTCAACTGAAGCTTGGGCTGCAGCCACGAATGAGGGAACGGCCCGAGATCGAACAGCCCGCTGATCGGGCAGATGCCCTTGACGAGGTCGGCCGGCAGACCGTCGGCCGACCAGTCGGTGAGCGCGAGCATGGCCGACAGATGGCCACCCGCGGAATGGCCGGTCACATAGAGCTTGTCCGGGTCGGCGCCGAAGTCGGCCGCGTGGCCGTGCAGCCAGCCGAGCGCGCGCCGGCTCTGCGCGACCAGCGCGTCGAGCGTGTGGTCGGGGCAGACGCCGTAGTCGAGCACCGCGGTGGCAAAGCCGTGTGCATGCATGCCGCGTGCGACCCAGGCATAGAGCTCCTTGACGAGCCAGGGCGACGACCAGTAGCCGCCATGGATGAAGACCACCAGCGGTGCGCCGCCTGCCGCCTTCGCAGGCGCGGGGAACACATCGAGCCGTTCCAGCGCCGACGGGCCGTAGGCCAGGTCGGCGTGGAAGGGCAGCGCAGCGCGTGCCTCATCGCTCCAGGCGCGCCGGCCGGCCAGCAACGCCATGGGGTCGACGACCTGGCGCGAAGTGTCGTATTGCGCGTCGATCGCCTCCTGCGTCGCGAAGTCGCGGTACAGGAAGGCGGGGGCGGCGGCGAGGGTGTCTGGCATGGCGGTGGCGATCTGTCGGCGATCCGGCTGTCTGGCCGCTCAGCTGCGCAGCGCGGCGACGCTGCGGATCTCGATCTTCATCGTCGGCCGCGCGAGCGCCTCGATGCCGACCATCGTCCACGTCGGGAACGGGCGCTGCGTGTAGATCTTCTTGACCGGCAGGAAAGCAGCGAGGTTGCTGGCCATGTCGACGTGGTAGCTCACCACCTCGACCAGGTCGGAGAAGTCGAGGCCCGACAGCCGAAGGATCTCGCCGGTACGTTGGAACGCGCACTCCGTCTGCTCGGCGACGCTGTCCGGCACCGTGCCGTCGGGACGCAGGCCGACCTGGCCCGCGATGAAGAGCAGCCCGCCCGCCTTGACCGCCGGCGAGAAGCCGAAGTTCTCGAACAGCGCGCGCGTGCCGTCGAAGATGTTCGAACCCTGGGGAATCTCAAGTACCTGCTTGCTCATCGATCTGCCTTTGATTGCGTGGTGAAGATCGCTGAACGATAGGTGCCGGCGCGGCATCAGCCGGTATCGCGCGACACAGGCAGAGTGCTTCTTTTCAGGACGCGAGCAGCTTCAGGTCCTTGATGCAGATGCGGTTCTTCGACACCGACAGCGCACCGATGCCGCGCAGCCGCTTGAGCGAGCGCGTAACGGTCACGCGCGAGGTGCCGGTCATGGTGGCGATCTGCTCGTGCGTCAGCGCGAAGGGAATGGCCAGGCCGTCCTTCAGGTCGATCGTGCCGTAGGTGCTGCCGAGCCGTGCGAGCAGTTCGCCGATGCGCACTTCCGGTGCGGGCGCCGACAGCGATTGCGCGCGGCGCGACATGATGCGCTGCTTGGCCGCGAACACGCGCATCAGCGCCATCGCCAGCTCGGGGTTGGCGCGGAAGGCCTCGTCGAGCTGGTCGGTCTCGTAGCGCATCACCACGCTGGGCTCTTCGGCGCAGGCGGTCGAGAAACACGGCACGCCGTCGAAGGCCGCTGCCTCGCCGCAGACCGCGCCCGAACCCATGATCTCGACCATGAAGCTGCTGCCGTCCTCGCGCAACATCGACACCTCGATCTTGCCGCTGACGATCAGGTAGAAGCTCTTGATGCACTCGCCCTGCCGGTAGAGCACCGCACCGGGCCGCAGCCGCATCTCGCGGCCGAGCCCCGCGGTCGACCGCCAGACCTGCATCTGGTCCTGGTCGCCCGAGAGGCGCCAGGTTTCGGTCGACAGCCGGCGGCTCACGTTCAGCTTCCGAAGTAGGCGGCGTTCAGGCGCGGGTCGTCGGCCAGCGCGGCGGCACTGCCATCCATCACGATGCGGCCGAGTTCCATCACGTAGCCACGGTCGGCCACCGACAGCGCGAGCCGCGCGTTCTGCTCGACGATCACCGCCGTCATGCCCTGCGTCTTGAGCGCGGCGATGGCTTCGAAGATCTGCTGCACCACCAGCGGTGCGAGGCCGATCGACGGCTCGTCGAGCAGGATCGCGACCGGTTCGGTCATGAGGGCCCGGCCGATCGCGACCATCTGCTGCTCGCCGCCCGACAGCGTCGCGACCTGCTGCTTGCGCCGTTCCTTGAGCTTGGGCAGCAGCGCATACACGCGCTCCAGCGAGGCGGCCGCATCGGCGCGGCGCCGGTGCAGGTAGCCGCCCAGCCGCAGGTTGTCCTCGACCGACAGCACGCCGAACAGGTCGCGGCTCTCGGACACCAGCACCATGCCGCGCGCCACGCGCTGCTCGGTGGCGAGGTCGTCGATGCAGTGGCCGCGGTAGCGCACGCTGCCGCTGGTCAGCGGCAGCAGGCCCATCGCGGCGTTCAGCAGCGTGGTCTTGCCCGCGCCGTTGGCGCCGATCACGGCGATGAATTCGCCAGCATCGGCATGGATGCTCACACCGTCCAGCGCGACGGCCTTGCCATAGGCGACGGTCAGATTCTCGAGGCTCAACATGCTCATGCTCCCTTGCCGAGATAGGCCTCGACCACGCGGCGGTTGCTGCGTACCTCGGCCGGCGTGCCCTCGGCCAGCACGCTGCCCTGGTTCAGCACGACCAGCGAATCGACGCAGGTCATCACCAGTTGCATGTCGTGTTCGACGAGGACGATGGACATGCCTTCGCTTTGCAATTTGCGCGCCAGGGCGATCAGCTCCTGCTTCTCGGCGGCGCGCAGGCCGGCCGCGGGCTCGTCCAGCAGCAGCAGCGATGGCGCGGCCGCGAGCGCCCGGGCGATCTCCACCAGCCGCTGCCTGCCCAGCGGCAGGCTGCCGGCCGGCGCGTCGGCCAGGCCGGCCAGCCCGACGCGCGCCAGCGCCGCGTGTGCGACGGCCATCGTCCGGCGTTCCTCCTGCCGGTCGAATCCGGTCAGCCCTGCCAGCACACCGGCGTTGCCGCGCCAATAGGCACCGATCGCCACGTTGTCGATCACGCGCATGTCGCCGACCAGCTTCACATGCTGAAAGGTGCGCGCCAGCCCGAGGCCGACGACCCGATGCGGTGCGGGCGGCAGCGATTCGCCGCGCAGGCAGACCTCGCCGCTGCTGGGCTGCGACAGGCCCGACATCATGTTGAAGGCGGTGCTCTTGCCGGCGCCGTTCGGGCCGATCAGCCCGACGATCGCGCCGGTCGGCACCTTCAGCGACAGCCCGCTCAGCGCACGCACGCCGCCGAAGCGCTTGTCGACGTTGATGAGTTCCAGCAGCGGCACGGCGCCCGGGCCGGTGGCGGGAGCCGCGTTGGCGTCGGTACCAGGCAGCGGTGCGACGTCCGCCGGCGGTGGCGTCGTCCGCGAGCCGGTCAGCCGCGGCGCCAGCGCCGACCAGATGCCGCCGGGCCAGCGCAGCAGCAGGCCGACCAGCAGCGCGCCGAAGATCACCGGCTCGATCGGTCCGATGCGGTCGACCAGGCCCGAGAACAGCGTCTGCAGCAGCAGGTTGATCAGGCCCACGGTGAGCGCGCCGATCACGGCCCCGACCGGGTGCGTCACGCCGCCGAGCATCACGACGATCAGCAGCGTGAAGGACGCGCCGACGCCGAAGGGCGCCGGGCTGATGAAGCGCGCCTGGAAGGCGTACAGCGCGCCAGCCAGCCCGGCGAATGCGGCCGACAGCACGAACACCACCATCTTCAGCCGCGCCGCCGGCACGCCGAAGCTGGTGGCGACGGCTTCGTGCTCCTCCAGGCTGCGCAGTACGCGGCCCTGGCGCGAGCGCAGCAGCCGGCTGCCGCCGAGCGCCGCGAGCAGCACGACGAACCACACCAGGAAGCCGATCGCGCGGCTGCCGATCGGCGTGCCGGCGATGGCGAGCGGCGGTATGCGGTCGAAGCCCGACGACGCGCCGGTGAGTTCCGACGCCATGAACACGACATGGATCGCGATGCCCCAGGCCAGCGTGGCGAGCGGCAGGTAGGTGCCGCGCAGCCGCAACGTGACCAGGCCGATCGGCGCCGCTGCAGCAGCTGCAATCGCGCTGCCCGCCAGCAGGCAGAGCCAGGGCGACCAGCCGAAGTCGCGCGACAGGATCGCCGCGCCGTAGGCGCCCAGGCCGATGAAGGCCGCATGGCCGAGCGACACCTGGCCGGCGCGCATCAGCAGCACCAGGCCGATGGCGGCCAGCGCGTCGATGCCGGCGAAGGTCATCAGCCCGAGGTGGTAGTTGGGCGCCAGCGCAAGCACGCACAGCATCACCGCGCCGAGCGCGGTGAAGAAGGACGAGGCTTTCAACGGTCGCCCCTCTGGTGGCGCGGGCCGTTGCGCAGCAGCAGGACGGGCAGGATCAGCGCGAACACGATCGCGTCGCGGTAGGCGCTGAGCGAATAGGCCGCGAAGGAATCCAGCGAGCCGACGATCGCCACGCCGGCGATCGAGAGCGGATACGTCGCCAGTCCGCCGAAGGTGGCGCCGACGAAGCCCTTCAGGCCGATCAGGAAGCCCATGTCGACGTTCGCGGTGACCAGCGGCGCGACCAGCATGCCGCTGGCGCCGCTGAAGCACGCCGCCAGCGCGAAGCTCGCGAGGCCGGCACGCTTCACCGAGATGCCGCACAGCTGGGCGCCGCGCCGGTTCATCGCGGTGGCACGCAAGGCCTTGCCGATCTGTGTGAATTCGAAGAATACGAAGAGCCCGGCCATCACCAGCGCGGACACGGCGAGGATGCAGAGGCTCTGCGCCGACAGGAACACCGCGCCGGCCTGGAAGCCGGCGCTCGACACCGGCGGCACCGGCCGCGGCTGCGCGCCCCAGAGGATCAGCGCCAGCCCGTGCAGCACCATCTGCACGCCGACCGAGATGATCACCAGAACGACAGCGCTGCTGTTGAGCCCCGGCTGCACGGTGAGCCGGTACACCACCGGCCCGAGCGCGCTGACCAGCAGCAGCGAACAGGCGAGCGACAGCACATAGTGGCTCTGGCTCGCGAGCGTGAGCCAGACCGCGCCGCAGAGCACGGCCGCAGCGGCTGCGCTCGTCAACGCGATGCGCAGCAGCCGCCTGGGCGCGCGGCGCGCGTCCCAGGCCTCGAACAGCGCGCACAGCAGGCCGCCGCCGAGCACCAGACCGAGCGTGGCCGGCACGGCGTGCTCCATGAAGCTGGCCAGCGTCATGGCGCCGAACATCACGTACTCGCCCTGGGCGATGTTGGCCACCCGCGTGACGGTGTGGACGATCACCAGGCTGAGCGCCACGAGCCCGTAGACCGCGCCGCTCGTGACGCCGTCCGTGAGCAGGAAGAGAAAGGTGTCCATCGCGCGGGAACGGCCTCAGTGGGTGGCGAGCACGAAGCGGCCGCCGCGGATCTCCGACATCGGCAGCGCCACCTTGCGGTCCACGCCCACGTGGTCGGTCGGGCTGAAGCCGACCAGGCCGGACGTGCTGACCTGGCCCTTCATGCTTTCCATGGCTTCGCGCAGCGCCTCGCGGGTCGCGCCGAGGTCGGCCAGGTCGGTCTTCTTCTGCTCCAGCACGCTCTTGAACGCGAGCACCGCGACATGGGCCGCGTCCCAGCCCATGGCCGAGTAGTTGTCGGCCTTGCCGGCGCCGTACTTGCCTTCGTAGGCCTGAACGAACTCGTTGAGCGCGGCGCGGCCGGGCGTGTTGGCGGGCAGCTGGCTCTGCACCACCACCGGCGCGACGATGACCAGCGTGCCGTCGAGCGCCGCATTGCCGAGCGACAGGAAAGCCGCGCTGGCCGAGCCCTGCGACTGGATCACCAGGCCGGTGTAGCCGACGCGCCGAAGCGCCTCCTGCACCAGGTACGACGCCGGCGTGTAGGTGTGGACGTAGACCACGTCGGGGTTCGACTGGCGGATGCGCAGCGCCTGCGGCGTGAAGTTGGTGTCGGTGCGGGCCACGCGCTCGACCGGGCCGAGCTCGACGCCCGCGCCGGGCGCCAGCGCCTTGAGCGCGTTCAGGCCGCTCTCGCCGTACGAGTCGTCCGCGAAGATGCTCGCGACCTTCTTCGCCTTGCGGTGCATGACCTCGTCGAGCAGGCGCTCGATCATCATCCGGTCGGTCGCCGAGGCCTTGAACACGTACTTGCGCTGGTCCGCCGGCTCGACCGACGAGGCGGCGGCGGCCAGCGTGATCGATGGCGTGCGCGTGGTGGTCAGCGTTTCAAGCACGGCCAGCGAACTCGGCGTGGTCGTGCAGCAGATCACCAGGTGGACCTTGTCCTCCTCGACCAGCCGGCGCACCGCATTGGTCGACTTGGTCGGGTCCGACGCGTCGTCGTACGAGACGAACTTCACGGTGAATGGCAGGTCGGCCTTGCCCAGCTTCTCCTCGGCCAGCGCGACCGCGCTGCGTTCGGGCAGCCCGATCGACGAGGCGCCGCCCGATGCGGCGAGCACGACGCCGAGCCGAAGTTCGGGCCTGGCGGGCTGGGCATGGCTGGCGAGGGAGAGCAACCCGCAGGCGAGCAGGCCGAGACAGGAGATCCGGGATCGCGTGTTCATGGAAGGGTCCTTGGTGGAATGGTGCAACGCAGCAAAAGAATAGGTCGGGGTGGGATGCGCGCAGGTATCGCCCGATACAGGCTGGCGCGCGAAATCGCTAGATCCGGCTGCCGGGCAGCATGTCCATGCCGAGCTGAAGGCGCCCGCAGGTCTCGCTGATCGGCTGCGGTTGCAGCAACAGGTGGGAATACATCGCGCTCATGTCGCGCAGCAGCGTCTCGAAGCGCGAGCCGCTGGGCATGACCTGGCCACCCGCTGCAGCAAACAAGCGCTGCGACGCGGCCCGTGCGGCGCTCGCGATCATCGAGAGGCGCACCCGCATCTCCGCACGCATCTGGGCACTCGTCGGGCCGGGCTGCAGCAGCGGCTTGCTGGCCTCGAACACCAGGCTGTCGCAGGCCATCGTGATGCAGGCGTCGGCCTGGGCCAGCTCGGTGGTGATGAAGGGCTCGCGCTGGCCGGCCGGCATGGCGGCGAGCCGGCGTCCGGCCATCGCGCGGAACTCGTCGACGATGGCGCAGGCCAGGCCGAGCGAGGGTGCGAGGATCGACATCGCGAACAGCGCGTTGAGCGGGTAGTCCTGCAGCGCGTCGACCGTCGAGCACTCGGGGTGGCGCTGGCCGTCCTGCATCGGCTTCCACGGGACCAGCCGGTGGCGCGGCACGAAGGTTCGGCTGAGCGACACGTCCTTGCTGCCGGTGCCGCGCATGCCGATCACGTTCCAGCTGTTCGCGTCGATCGCGAAGTCGGCCTGCGGCAGCAGCGCGAAGTGCACTTCGCCGGCCGGCCCGGCCGGGACCAGCACGCCGACCCAGTCGGCCACGTCGATGCCCGATGCGTAGCCCCACTGGCCGCTCAGCAGGATGCCGCCGTCGGCGTCCTCGACGGCCAGCCCGCGCGGCGCAGCGCCGGTCAGCGCCGACACGATCACGCGCGGGCCGGCGCCGAACAGCTCGTCCTGCAGGCGGTCCGGAAAGCGCGCCAGCATGACGGTGTTGGCCAGGCACAGCGACACCAGCCACGCGGCCGAGCCGCTGCCGCGCGCCACTTCGTAGACCAGTTGCCAGACCGCGTGCGGCGGCATCGCCATGCCGCCGAGGCGCTGTGGCAACGTCATGCGGAACAGGCCGGCGTCATGCAGCCGCGCGACCACGTCGTCGGGAATGCGCCGGCCGGCCTCGATGCGCTCGGACTGGGCGCGCAGCCAGAGGCCCAGTTCGCGGATCTCGGCGCGCAGCGCGGGCGGAATGTCGCCGCCCGGCGGCACGGCGGTGGCCGCGTCGACGGACGGGGAAGTGAAAGCGGGGGAGGAAGGCGCAACGACCGTCATGGAATCTCCGAAGGAATGCAGTCAATGTAGGAAGCGCGACGCGTCCAAGCCGTATCCGGCGATACCGGCGTGTGCGTCCTCGGCATAAATAGGAAGAAGGCAGGCCGAACGGCCCTGCGCGGTATGGACCGCCGGACGGGTTCAGCGGGTCGCGTTCGCGCGCGCGATGCTTTCCATGAGCGCCAGCCGCTGCGGCCGCGACGAGATGCCGGCGGCCATCACCGACTGCACGATGTCGGCCGGCGCGGTGTCGGGCCGGCCGGCGTCGAAGGGCGGCGCCGGCGCGTATTCGAGCGCGAGCTGGATCGATTGCGCCAGCGCATCGCCTGCGATCTCGGCGACCAGCGTCAGCGCGAAGTCGATGCCGGCCGTCACGCCGCCGCCGGTGAAGACGTGGCCGTCGCGGACCACGCGCGCCGCGTCTGGAATGGCACCGAACACCGGCAGGAGGTCGCGCCAGAACCAGTGGCAGGCGGCGCGGTGCCCGGTCAGCAGGCCGGCCGCGGCCAGGATCATCGAGCCCGAGCAGACCGAGGTCAGGTAGCGCACGCCCGGGCCGAGCCGGCGGATCGCGGCCATGAATTCGGCGTTCTGCATCGCCTCGGTGCAGCGCATGCCGCCCGGCACGCACAGCACGTCGCACTTAGCGATGTCCTCCAGCCGCGCGAGGCCGCCGAGCATCAGTCCATCGTCGGCCGTCACCGCCGCGCCGCCGACCGAGGCGACCGTCAGGCGCGCGCCCGGCAGCCGCGCCAGCACCTGGTGCGGGCCGGTGAAGTCGAGCTGGGTCACGCCGTCGTAGATCGGGAAAACGATGGAGATCGGGGAAGCTGCGCTCATGGACGTGTCGCTCCGGGAAGGGCGGTTGCGGAAGGGGTTGCGGTGTCGGCCGCCGCGGCCGCCGCGGCCACCACGGCCTTGCGGCGGCTGGCGCCGAGGATCAGCACGTTTCCTGCCAGCGTGCAGGCGATGCCGATGAAGGAGAGCGCGGTCCACTGGTAGTCCTCGAACACCGAGGACACCAGCAGCGCGCCGATCGGCGCCAGCACGGTCGCATACGAAGCCCGTGCCGGGCCGATCCCGCCGAGCAGCGTCAGGTAGGCGTGGAAGCCGAGCACCGTGCCGAAGATCACCAGGAAGGCGAGCGACCCGAGATAGCGCGGCGCGGCATCGAACACCAGCGGCTGGCTGCTGCCGAACGCGAACAGCAGGCTGCAGACGGCGCCCCACGGCATCGCCCAGGCCGTGGCCGACGCCACTGGCACGCCGCGGCGCTGCAGCACGGCCGAGGCCATGTTGCCGAAGCAGAAGGACAGCGTCATGCCCATCGCCAGCAGCAGCCCGAACCACGGCGCGTGGCCAAGGCCCTTGGCGGCGACATCGCCCCAGAGCAGCACCACCAGTCCGGCAGCGCCCGCCAGCGCGCCGGCGGCGGCGCGCCAGGTCACTCGCTGGCCGAGGAACAGCGCGCCGAGCAGCAGGTTGACCATCGCCGCCAGCGAGAACACCACCGACACCAGCGCAGAGGTGAGGAACATCGCCGCGTGGTACGCGAACAGGAAGTTGATGGAGAACATGAAGCTGCCCATCACCGCGAACAGCGCATGCGTGCGCAGGTCGTAGCGCATCGGGCCGCGCCGCCATGCGACCCAGGCGAACATCAGCGGCGCGGCCAGCACGAAGCGCAGCGCGATCGATAGCGCCGGCGTCGCGGTGCCGACCTGGAGCTTCATCGCATACCAGCTGGTGCTCCAGCAGAACAGCACGAGCAGGTAGGTGCCGAGCACCCGGGAGCGGTCAGCCGAGGCGTGCATAGCTGCCCTCGTGGTAGAGCAGCGGTGGCGTCGCGATGTCGGGGCCGATCAGGTCGAGCACCCGCGCGACGACGATCCGGTGGTCGCCGCCGGGGTGCACGTCGGCCACCTCGCATTTGAAGACGGCATTGGAGCCGGGCAGCCAGACGTGCGCGCCGTCGCCGGCCGTGTCCAGCACCTGGCCGGCGTCGCGCGGCCCGGCGAAGTGGCGCGAGGCCTGCTGCTGCGATTCGGCCAGCAGGTTGACGGTGAAGCGCCCGATCCGCAGCAGCCGCGCGGCGCTGGCGCTTTCCTGGCGGGTGCAGAAGAGCAGCAGCAGCGGTTCCAGGCTGACGGAGGTCAGCGAGTTCGCGGTCAGCCCGACCACTTCGCCGCCGTCGCGCGCGAGCAGCACGCTGACTCCGGTGGTGTAGCGGCCCATCAGCCGCCGGAAGCGCTCGGCGGCGCCGAGCTCGTGGATTGGTTTCATGCGTCCGATGCTAGGGACGGCCGTCGCAGGAGACGGTATCCGCAGGCACATCGGCGGGGCGATGCAGGCGAGGTGCCGGGCGGCCTCGGCAGCTGGTCTTCAGGCGTCCGGAAGCAGCGTCAGCGCCTCGTCGCGCCACCAGGCGACAGCTTCGAAATAGCCTTCCCAGACGCAGCCGTTGCAGCCGCGGCCACAGCAGGTGGTCGGCTCCCGCGGCGGTGCGCGCGGTGGCTCGAGGCCGGCAGCGTGCAGGCGCTCGATCAGCGCCTGGGCGAGGGCGCGGGCCGAGAGGGCGTCGGTGATCGGCGGGAGGTCCACGCGAGGAATTATGGGCGGCACCCGGCCGAGGCCGGCGCAGGGCCTTCGAATTGCCGATCCATGAAAAAAGCCGGAAGCTTGCTTGCAAGCTTTCGGCTTCGTATCTGGTCCGCCGCCAGGAACCGCATCCTCCTGTGAAAGAATGGAGGATTTCTGGCCGGTGCCCCCACCGATGCCCCCAGACCTTCCGCTACTCCTCATGAAGCTCACAGACGTAAAGATCAGGAACCTCACCACGCCAGGCAAGCATGCCGACGGGAGTGGTCTCTACCTCGAAATTTCCCCCAAGGGCAGCAAATACTGGCGTCTGAAGTACCGGTTTGCGGGAGTCGAGAAGAGACTGGCCTTCGGCGTCTATCCTGACGTGTCGCTGAAGGTGGCTCGCGAACGTCGAGATGATGCAAGACAACTTCTGGGAAAGGGCATTGATCCCGGTGTTGAGCGCAAGGCGTCCAAGACGCGCGCGCGCCAAGAGGCCGCCAGCACCGTGGAAGCTCTGGCACGTGAGTGGTTGAGCCACCAGGCGGGACGATGGGCGGAGATCACGCTGTCGCGCATCAGAAACTCGCTTGAGGCGGATCTGTTCACCCAGGTTGGACGGCGACCGATCGTATCCATCACCCCGCGGGATGTCATCACTGTTGTTCAGCGTATCGAGAAAAGGGGGGCCGGCGAGATCGCCGCGCGGATGTTTCAAAGAATCAAGGCGATTTTTCGCTTTGCGGTAGTCCATCACTGGCTTGAGTTAAATCCTATCTCCGAAATGCAGGCGAGCGATGTTCTCCGTCCGCGAAAAGTCATCCACCGCCCAGCCTTGTCGGACCGAGAACTACCGGAATTCTTGGCCGCGCTTTCGGCCTATGAAGGCGATCCTCACACCGTGGGCGCAATTCGCCTACTGATGCTGACGGCCGTACGCCCTGGCGAGTTGAGAGGCGCACGCTGGGTAGAGGTCAATATGGCGGAAGGCAAATGGCGAATCCCGGCTGAGCGCATGAAGATGAATGCAGAGCATCTTGTTCCGCTTTCTCGGCAGGCAATGCTTGAAATTAAGAAAATGGAACCGCTGAGTGGCAACAACGATTTGATATTTCCCAGTCCTTTCTACCCCAGTAAGGCTCTTAGTGAAAACACGATTAACAGTGCGCTTGCCCGAATGGGTTACAAGGGGGAGGCGACTGCGCATGGAATGCGCTCACTTTTTTCTACTATTGCCAATGAGGCTGGATGGAACTCGGATGCAATCGAACGGCAACTTGCACATACCGAGCGCAACCAAGTGCGCGCAGCATACAACCGTTCTACCTACCTGCCGGAGCGCACCGAAATGATGCAATGGTGGGCGGATTATTTAGAGCAGCGTGCTCATGGCAAAAGCGTTGCCTTCAGCGGTTTGCACATGTTGCGTATGAAAAGACCCAACTGATATGGAATCAAGTGTGGTGGAAGGTGAATGATGGAGATTTTCTGAAGGTTTTTGATTAAAATTCGGAAGGAGTTTTATGCGTCGCTTGGAGATTGAGATGTGATCAGTTGCCTGTGGCGAGCAATAATTTTAATAAAATATCGTATTGTGACGTGGGACTAGAAGATGCGTTTGATGCGGTGGTCTGCTTGTCATCCTGTACATCGCAGTAGAAATTTGATAGCATTGGGTGTCATAATTTCTCTTTTGAATTTCAATGAAAGAAGACGAGCTACTGGAGTCGATTAAGGAAGATGAGTTGCCTTTGATTGAGGACGTCATTTTTCAATTGGAGGAGATATCTGGGAATTTGGATGTTCCATTGAAAGAGGTTTTTAAGGCTGCGGCCGCTTCTGAATTGGAAATTATTCTCAAAGTCCCGTTTCACTATCCACGATTGGTGCTGCGGCCTCGAGGGCGGGAGTCAAAGACAGGGGAGCCGAATTTTCTGCGATTACCCGATTACCTTGTGCTTGGCCACCATGCATGCCAGCAGTTGTTAAATGGTGATGCCGTTGTTTATCACTCAACTCTGGGGTATCGCGCCAGAGGTAAAAATTCT
>CAIQMJ010001154.1 GCA_903872875.1 uncultured Variovorax sp. | reverse complement strand
TTTCTCGGCAGACCACAACGAACGGCTGGAGTTTCTGGGCGACTCGGTATTGAACTTGGCCGTGGCCGCGCTTCTGTACGAGCGATTGCGCGAAGCGCCTGAAGGTGACCTGTCGCGCGTTCGCGCCAATCTGGTCAAGCAGGACACGCTGCACCAGTTGGCGCTCAAATTGGCGCTGTCGTCGCTGCTGAGGCTTGGCGAAGGCGAGGCCAAGTCGGGCGGGTCGAGCCGTCCGTCTATCCTGGCCGATGCGGTGGAAGCGCTGATCGGCGCGGTCTACATCGACGCCGGTTACGGAGCGGCCGAGGCGCTGGTGCACAGGCTCTACGAGTCGGTCGCCATCAATCCGCGCATGGACGCGGCGGCCAAGGACCCGAAAACCGAATTGCAGGAATGGCTGCAGGGCCACAAAATGAAGCTTCCGGTCTACCGCGTGGCCGGCACCGTCGGCGCAGCCCATAAACAGACTTTCGACGTCGAGTGCGAAGTGCCCGAATTGAAGCTCAGCGAGCGCGGCATCGGCGGTTCCCGGCGTGCCGGCGAACAGGCAGCTGCCGCTGCAATGCTGATCAAGCTGAAGTCGCACCGCACTTGACGCACCCCCGCGCGGCCCCAGTTCGCGCAGCAAGGAACCCATGAACGATGTCGTCCCCACCGAAGCCCTGTCCGAGAGCGGCGAACCGATCGGCCCGCACCATTGCGGCCTGATCGCTATCGTCGGCAAGCCCAACGTCGGCAAGTCGACACTGCTCAACGCGCTGGTCGGGCAGAAGATCAGCATCACCTCGCGCAAGGCGCAGACCACGCGGCATCGCATCACCGGCATGCGCACGCTGGGCGCCACGCAGTTCGTGTTCGTCGACACGCCGGGCTTCCAGACCCTGCATGCCAACGCGCTGAACAAGTCGCTGAACAAGACAGTGCAGGGGGCCGTCGGCGATGTCGACCTGATCCTGTTCGTGGTCGAGGCCGGCAGCTTCACGCCGGCCGACGAGCGCGTGCTCAAGCTGCTCGGCAAGGGCATACCGACGGTCCTGCTGGCCAACAAGCTCGACAACGTGCACCGCCGAGGCGACATCGCGCCATGGCTGCAGGACATGCAGAAGAAGCACGAATTCGCCGAATTCGTGCCGATGTCCGCCAAGAACCCGAAGGACGTCGAACGCCTGTTCGGCATCTGCGAGAAATACCTGCCCGAGCAGGACTGGTTCTACGACGAAGACGAACTCACCGACCGCAGCGAAAAATTCCTGGCCGGCGAACTGGTGCGCGAGAAGCTGTTCCGCCTGACCGGCGACGAGCTGCCCTACACGTCGACCGTGATCATCGACAAGTTCGACGAGGAGCCGCCGCAGAAGAAGGGCCAGAAGCGCCTGCTGCGCATCGCCGCGACCATCGTGGTCGAGCGCGATGGCCACAAGGCGATGGTGATCGGTGACAAGGGCGAGCGCATCAAGCGCATCGGCATGGAAACCCGCGTCGAGCTCGAGAAGCTGGCTGATGCCAAGGTTTTCCTCGAGCTCTGGGTCAAGGTGCGGTCCGGCTGGGCCGACGACGAGGCGCGCGTCCGTTCCTTCGGCTACGAGTGAAGTGGCCGCCGCCCACCGCGTCTCCCACGAGCCGGCCTATGTGCTCCATCGCTACGACTGGAGCGAGTCGAGCCTGATCCT
>CAIQMJ010001153.1 GCA_903872875.1 uncultured Variovorax sp. | reverse complement strand
GCGCATCCAGTGGAAGCGCATGGCTTATTCTCTCGTGTTACGTGTTGAAGAACAAGGGTGAAACGAAAAAGATTCCTCACAATTGTGAAAAATCGGCGTGATTTACCTCAAGGGCTCCTCACAGCGTGGTGCCCTCGACAGGAATCGAACCTGTATCTGAGTCTTAGGAGGACCCCGTTCTATCCATTGAACTACGAGGACTTGGGCGGCAGCGACTTTACCAGTTCGTTCAGTCGTATTTCAGTGTGTAGATGAGGTCGATGCCGCTTTGCAGTCCGGCCTGCCCGCGCAGCGTGAGGCGCTGGGTCAGGTCGTAGAAGATGTAGAGCGTGCCCAGCGTGCCCGCCAGGCTGCGCTCATAGGTCAGGTAGAAGTCGTTTGCTAGGCGCTTGCCCACGGTCACAGCCGATTCGCGCACGTCGCCGCCGCTGCCCGGCCCCTTGAAGCCGATCTCGTCCAGGCCGAAGCGGCTGGCCAGGCTGCCGCCGGTGCCGCCTTTGCCAAGCCCGCCCAGCAGCGCCAGCGCGGCCTGCTGCAGCAAGACCGATTCGCCGCCGCTGGTGGCCGACGCGCGGCCCAGCACCACCCACGACAAGGTTTCCACGTCCGACAGCGAGGGCTGTGAATACAGGCGCACACGGGGCGCCTGCGCGGTGCCGGTGACCTGCACGCCGGCGCGCTGCGAGATGTTCGGGCGGATCGCGAGGATGTCGAGCGACGGGTTGTCGAACGGACCGTTGAAGCGCGCCAGCCCCGTCTCGACGTCGAGCTGCTGCCCGTAGGCGCGGTACTGACCCTTGACCGTGCGCACTTCGCCGGTGATGCGCGGCGGTCCGCTCAGCGAGGTCGTGCGGATGTCGAGCTCGCCTTCCAGCCGTGTCGTGATCCCGCGGCCCTGCACCGCGAAGTCGTCGCCCAGGTTGAAGTTGACGGCGATGTCCGGCGGCTTCGCGGTATCGGGCTTGGCGATCTGCGCGTTGTTCCGCACCATCTCGCGCTGGGCGGCGGCGTTTTCCTTGTCCTTCGTGGCCGAGCGCACGACCACGTCGGTGCCGAGGCTCGGCGCCGTCTCGTCGGGCAGGATGATCACGGCGCTGTCGGTCTTGAGGTTGCCGCGCACCATGAGCTGGCCGGAATCGAGCTTTGCCTGCAGATCGCCCGACAGCGTGACCTGCCGGTCCGAGCGCACCAGCAGGCGCAGCGCGCGCAACTGGCCCTGCAGGTCCATGCGGATGCCGGAGGCGCCAGGTGCCGTCGTGCCACCCCAGCTCAGGTTGCCGCGTGCCGACAGCGTGCCGCCGTCGCGCGCGGCTTCGCTCGAAACGGTGCTGCGGTTGCCGCTCTGGCCTGCGATGCGCGCGCTGCTGCCGGTGCCGCCCTTGAGCGTGAATTCGGTGATGTCCACGTGCTCGCCGGAGAGCGTGGCGCGCAGACGCCCGTCGTGCAGGTCCAGGCCTTCGACCAGCGCCTTGAGCGCGAGCTGGTCGGCACCGAGCGTGCCGTTCCAGCGCGGTGCGGTACGCGTTCCGGCCAGCGTGGCGTCGGCGTTCAGCGTGCCCGCGACGCGCCAGCCGGGCGGCGCCAGCATCGACCAGACGCCCAGGCTGGGCAGCCGCGCCGTGACGCGGCCGGCCAGCGGCGCGTCCTCGGCCCACTGCCAGCCACCGTCGCGCTGGCGCACGCGGGTCGAGGCCTCGGCGCGCAGTTCGCCGGCGCGCTCGCTGTCCCACACCAGGTTCGCCCGAACGGCGTCGCCTTCGGTCTGCACGCGGATCTCGGCCTGCCGCACGCCGGCCGGCGTGGGCGGCGCCGAGGCCTGCGCGCCGGTCGACGTTTCCATCGTGATCTCGCTCTGCGCGCCTGCGCCGTGGCTGCGGATGCGCGTGACCAGCGCGGCCTCGCCGGCCTGCACCCGGATGTCGCCGCTCTGGCGTGCCAGGCTGGCGCTGGCACGCAGCATGTCGCCGGCGTCGATGTCCCAGGCGCCGTCGAACAGCAAGTCGCCGGTGATGCCGGCGTCGGCCAGTGCCGTGTTTTCCGAGAGCGCCTGCGCCCACGCCATTGGCAGGCCCTGCAGCGTGCCCTTGGACTGAATACGGAGCGCGCGATTCGGTGCGATGCCGGACTGGCGTAGCCGTACCGGCTGCCAGTCGAGCCGCACCGTGCCGGGCACCGGGCCCTGCAGCGTGGCGCCGCCGGCGGAGGTCTCGACCTCGAGCTGCGATGCGCCTGTGTGCACGGTCGCGCTCACGGCGTCGCGCAGCGTCAACGTCCAGGGGCCGGGCCGCGTGGTGTCCTGTGCCTGCAGGCGCAGGCTGGCGATGGCGGCGCGCCAGCGGTCGGTCGCCTCGATGCCGCCGCTGGCCCTGGTGTCGAGCGTGAGTTTCTGGGTGCCGCTGAGG
>CAIQMJ010001152.1 GCA_903872875.1 uncultured Variovorax sp. | reverse complement strand
TCGCGCCTCCGACATCGATGTTGTCTACGTGCGTGGCCATGGCTTCCGGCATGCAGTGGTGGGTCGATGCACTACGCCGAATCTCCCGGCCTGTAGTCGAGCAGCAAGCCGCTATTTCATGCCACCGCGGTGTTCTCGGCGACCGAGCGGTAGCGGGCGTCCACTGCCGGGGGTTCGAGAGCGGCTAAGTCTGGGTTCGATGCTTTCGACTGGCCGCGCGCCGTCCCTCTTCCTAGACTTGCCCACATCATCGTTCCCAGTGGAGATTTCATGCTCGATAGCGCCCTCGCCGGCATCAAAGTACTTGATCTCTCACGCATCCTGGCCGGACCCTGGTGCACGCAGAATCTTGCGGATCTCGGCGCCGAGGTGATCAAGGTGGAGCACCCGCGGCAAGGCGACGACACCCGCCAATGGGGGCCGCCTTATCTCGAGAACGCTCGATCGGGTGAGCGGATGTCGGCCTACTTCTCGTGCTGCAATCGCGGTAAGCAGTCCGTGAGCACAGATTTCTCCACTCCGGAGGGCTTGAACGCCGTGCAGGAACTGATCCGCAACTCAGATGTCCTGGTCGAGAACTACAAGACCGGCACCCTGGCCAAGTACGGCCTCGACTACAAAAGCGTCCAAGCGCTGAATCCGCGGCTTGTCTATGTGTCCATCACGGGCTATGGCCAAACCGGACCAATGGCCGACAAGCCTGGATACGACTATGTGTTCCAAGGCATGGGTGGCCTGATGAGTTACACGGGCCAGCCGGACGGGCAGCCGGGGGCCGGCCCCGTGCGCACCGGCGTGGCCGTGGTCGACCTTACCACCGGGATGTATGCGACTTCGGCCGTCCTGGCGGCCTTGTTTCAGCGTCACAGCACTGGCGTTGGCCAGTACATAGACATCGCGCTGCTCGATGTGGCCGTAGCGCTCAATGCCAATCAAGGCGCCAACTATCTCATTTCCGGCAAGAACCCAGAGCGCAGCGGCAATGCGCATCCGAACTGCGCACCATACGAAGTCTTTTGTTGTGCCGACGGCCACCTGATCTTGGCGATCGGAAACGATGGTCAATTCCAGCGCTTCTGCACGGTCGCCGGAAAGGAGGAGTGGGCCGACGACCCGAGGTTCTCCACCAATGCGCTGCGCATCGTCAACCTGCCGGTGCTGCGCGACCTGCTTCGGGAGCTATTTCCCGCTCGCACGCGCCAGGAATGGAGCAATGACTTCGACCGCGCCGGCGTGCCGTGGGGACCCATCCATACGCTGGAGGAAGTCTTCGCACATCCACAGGTTCAACATCGTCGCATGTTGCAAGTACTGCAGCACCCTCAACTGGGTCCTGTACCCACGGTCCGCAACCCGATGCTGAGCCAGTCCTCCAGCAATCTGGCACAGGGCCTTGCGCCGCCCCTTCTACAAGGCAGTGCAACCCTTTGCGTTACCTAGCACAGCATCTACTGCACCGCCCTTTGCACCTTTCTCAACCTCCGACAACACATCATGAAAAAAAGAGACATCCTCATTGCCGGTCTGACCATCGCTGCGGCGAGCTTGTCGCCCGCCTGGGCAGACACCTACCCAGAAAAGCCCGTGCGGATCGTCGTGCCATACGCGCCCGGCGGCACGACCGACCTGCTAGCCCGGATCATCGGCCAGCGACTCCAGACCGAACTGAAGCAACCGTTCGTCGTAGAAAACCGCCCAGGCGCCGGTGGCTCTGTGGGAAGCGCCTACGCGTCCAAGCAGCCAGCCGATGGCTACACGCTGGTGATGGTGGTGGAGAGCTCCCATGCGGTCAATCCAAACGTCTATGAGAAGACGGCCTACGACCCCATCAAGGACTTTGCACCGATCAGCAACATCGCCGATGTGCCCAATGTCCTGGTGGTAAATCCCAAATTCCCTTCGCAAGATGTGAAAGGGCTGATCGCGGAACTCAAGGCCCACCCGAAGAAGTATTCGTTTGGATCGTCGGGTAATGGTGGGTTGAGTCATCTCAACGGGGAGATTTTCAAGTCTGTCACCGGGACCGAAATGGCACACATCCCCTACAAGGGGCTGGGGCCCGCGCTCACGGACTTGATCGGGGGCCAGATCGACGTTGTGTTCGACAACATTCCGTCGTCGGCCGGTATGTTGCAGGCCGGGCAAACAAAGGCACTTGCTGTGGCAGCGAAGTCCCGACTGAAGATATTGCCCCAAGTGCCGACCTACGCTGAGCTCGGCCTGCCAGCGCTCAATACACCGTCCTGGTTCGGCATCGGCGCCCCAGCTGGAACGCCGGTGACCGTGCTGGATGTTCTGAACAAGGCCGTGCGTGCGGCGTTGGCCAACCCGGAGGTCGTCGCTGCCATCGAAAAGCAGGGGGCGATTCCTTCACCCATGTCGCGTGCCGAATTCTCGACTTTGATCGTCAATGAGAACGCGCGCTGGAAGAATGTGGTCAGCGACATTAAGTTCGAAAAGATGTGAGGTCACGATGAACGAACAGATCGCCCTACACCATGCTGCGGTGGTCGTCGACGAGGCAGGAATTGCCACTGTCACGATCCGCAATGCAGGCAGTCTCAATATCCTCGGTACGTCGGTGATTTCGGACCTGAGAAAAGCGTTCGATTTGTTGGCTTCCTTGACCGTGCTGCGGACTGTGATTCTGCGCGGTACGGGCGACAAGGCGTTCGTCGCCGGTGCGGACATCAAAGAGATGGGGGCATTGACGCCGGATTCCGCGCGGACCTTCATCGATGGTCTTCGTGGCTTGTGCGAAGCCGTGCGGCATTGCCCTGTACCGGTGATTGCGCGATTGCCCGGCTGGGCACTGGGAG
>CAIQMJ010001151.1 GCA_903872875.1 uncultured Variovorax sp. | reverse complement strand
CAACTGGCTCGGAGCGATCTCCATCGTCGACCCGCAGCACGACGTGTTCTTCGAAGTCTCCAGTCGCGAAGGGTTGGCGATGAACGAAGCGATGAGCGAACTCATCAAGTTTGGACATGCCGTGGCTGTGAAATGTGCCATTCGAGTGGCCTCGACCCGTGGACGCAAACCCAAGGCGGGTGGCTCGTTCCAGAGAAGCCCACAACCTCGGCCAACGACACCCGAGGCGCTGCGGGGCGCAGCGGCTGATTTGAGGCGTACTTCTGATGGGTGGAGCGCGGACCTTGGCTTCGCGAATTCTGATCGCCCCGCGGACTCCACGGCGGCAGACGGATCGGCGCAGCAGCCGAGCAGTACGACCGCTTCCCAAGCGTCCAGCCGGGAGGCCACCTCTCAACTGCTCGTCGCGGCAGCGGATCAAATCGAGGAGCAAAGCAAGGAAATCGAGATGCTGCGAGTGCTCTCGAGCTTGGGATTGGTGGTCGCGACCTTCACTCACGAAGCGAGAAACCGAGTGATGTCGATGAGGGATCAGCTCGAGATCCTACTCGGCGATACGTCGTTGCCGGAAGCGTCGTTGCGCAGGATAGTCGATTTGCGCGCGGCCACCAATGACCTCAAGTCCTACTTAGGCTACTTTGAACATTCGCTCTCCGAGGTGCAAAAGAGGGAACTTGAACAACAGGACGTGTCTGCCTTGATGTACGAGTTTGTTCGAGCCTTCAAGCCTATATCGGACCGCTGGAACATCACCATCGACACATACATCGATGAAGGTCTAATCTCTAAACCCATGCTCGCCTCGGAATGGTCGTCAATTCTGACCAACCTCTTCACAAATTCCGTCAAGGCAATCAAAAGATCAGAGCGCGAGCGCGGCCTAATACTCATTCGAGCAGCCCGTGCCCAAGAATGGATTCAGCTAGATTTCATGGACAACGGCGATGGGATCGCCCCAGAGCATTGGGATCGCATCTTCGATCCGTTTTTTACGCTATCAGCTACTTCGCTTGATGATGAGCTTACCGGCATGGGCCTCGGTCTCAAGATAGTGAAGGACACTGTCGCAAGCCGAAACGGCCTGATCTTTGTCATTGAACCGCCCGACAAATTCCAAGCCTGCATGCGAGTCAAAATCCCTGCAGATCATTTGCCCACCTCATGACCCATATCAACTACCTGTGCATTGACGATCAACCGAAGGAAGTCGCGGGAAAGCTTGAGCTGCTTGGCCGCGCGTCAAACCGCTTGCGGTTCGACTGTGTTTCTCCAACAAAGGCGATTGATGACCGCAATGGGCCCAACACCGTAAGTTGAGATTTGTGCCGTAGACGACGGCAACCGCTGGAGGCTGTGTGAAAACTCTTCCTAGTTCGCTTCACTCAAAATAGAATCAGGCCACCCGTTTGAGCGAGGTGCCCATGAAGCGATTCATCGAAGGCGAAGAAAGACAGCAAGTCACTTTGCTGCCCGAATGCCTGGACGACTACGTCGATGAGGACAATCCGGTTCGAGTCGTCGACGTCTTCGTCGAAGAGCTGGACTTGCAGGCCCTTGGATTTGAAGGCTTAGAGCCGGCGGCGACTGGGCGTCCCTCGTACCATCCCTCTGTCCTTCTCAAACTCTACATCTACGGCTATTTGAATCGCATCCAGTCGAGTCGCCGTCTGGAGCGGGAAGCGCAGCGAAACGTCGAACTCATGTGGCTGACAGGCCGCCTGGCGCCTGACTTCAAGACCATCGCGGACTTCCGTGCTGAGAATGGGAAAGGCATTCGCAGCGTCTGTCGCAGATTCGTCATGTTGTGCCGTGAGCTAAAGCTGTTCAGCCAAGGCGTGGTTGCGATCGACGGCAGCAAGTTCAAGGCGGTCAACAACAGAGAGCGGAACTTCACGCCCGGCAAGATCGAACGACTCGAACGAGAAATCGAAGAGCGCATCCAGCACTATCTGGATGCCGTTGATACGGCGGACCGCGTACTGGAGGTCAAAGATCTGCCAGCCAAAGCAGATCAATTGCAGACGAAGATCGAGAAGCTGCGCCAGAAAATGCGACGGTTGCAGCAGATGAAAACCCAACTCGCGACGACGCCCGATCAACAAGTTTCACTGACAGATTCAGACGCACGCGCCATGACCACGCACAGCATGAAGGGCACCGCAATGGTTGGCTATAACGTGCAGACGGCCGTGGACGCCAAGCACCACTTGATCGTGGCGCACGAGGTGACCAAGACCGGCAGCGATCGAGCGCAGCTGAGCAAGATGGCGAAGGCCGCACGGGAGGCAATGGGCAAAGAGCGGTTTGAGGTCGTCGCGGATCGCGGTTACTACAGCGGCTCAGAGCTGAAGGCATGCCACGAAGCAGGCATCAAGGCGTACGTGCCAAAGGTGATGACCTCGCCCTCCAAGGCTGAAGGGCGGTTCAGCAAGGACGACTTCATCTACATCGCCAAAGCGGACGAGTACCAGTGCCCGGCAGGGGAACGCGCGATTCATCGATTCGCAAGAGAAGAAGACGGCCTGCAGATACACATCTACTGGACGAGTGCCTGTCCTTCGTGCGCCATAAGGCAACAGTGCACGACCAGCAGCTATCGACGCATCAGGAGGTGGGAACACGAAGAGATCGTCGATGCAGCCGAGCAACGTCTACATCGAAAGCCCGAAATGATGAGGCTGCGCAAGAGAACCGTGGAACACGTCTTTGGAACGATGAAGCACTGGATGGGATCGACCCACTTCTTGACTCGTGGAATCGACAACGTCGCCACAGAAATGAGTCTGACCGTGCTGGCTTACAACCTCAAGCGAGT
>CAIQMJ010001150.1 GCA_903872875.1 uncultured Variovorax sp. | reverse complement strand
CGATTATGACACAGGGAAATTTCAAATGTCAACACCGAAGTTGTCGACTACCAGTGTTGTAACCGAATCTTACGACCGGTGACTGCACAGCATTTTGCCGAGCCTGTGACTATACATCGAAGATCGGCCGCCTCTGCTGCTTTCGTCGCTTCCGAGCACATATTCTTTAGTCGGCTGCTGCCGGGGCACGCTACGAGCCCTCAATACGCCGACAGGGTAGCCAGGCAGCCAACTACGAACCGGTGCTGCTCGCGATTCCGAACTTCTCTTCAAAACTCAACGGAACCGGAGCCGAACCTTGCTGCCGATCTGCTGAAGGGAGAGCAATCAAAAGCCTGGGGCTCCCAGCCCCAAGCGGCCCATATAGATAGAGACAGCAATAGCGTTCGAGCGCACCGCGCGGAGGCAATGCCCGCGCACCCTCGTACCGTTGCGCACGTATTGTCCGACCTTTGTGGCGACCACCTCCGATAATCCGCGCCACATGGCACTCATCACACTCCTCGACGCACAACTCGCGTTCGGCCACGTCCCGCTGCTCGACCATGCGGACTTCTCTCTCATTGAATCGGAACGCGTCGGGCTGATCGGGCGCAACGGGGCCGGCAAGTCATCCTTCTTGAAAATCCTCGGCGGACTCGAGAAACAGGACGATGGCACGCTTCAGTTCCAGCAAGGCATTCGCGTCGCCTACGTCGCGCAAGAGCCTCTGCTCGACCCCGATGCCGACGTCTTCACCGCAGCAAGTGCAGGGCTGGCCGGCGTCATCGCCGTGCGGGATCTGTATCTATCGGGTGCCGAAGGTGTCGACCTGGACGCATTGCAATCGCAGATCGAAGCGTACGACGCCTGGAACTGGGAGCAACGTGTCGAAGAGACGTTGCATCGCCTGCACCTCGACGCCAAGGCGCGTGTCGGCTCCCTCTCCGGCGGTACCCGCAAGCGTGTGGCGCTGGCACAGGCCCTGGTGGCCGCGCCCGACGTATTGTTGCTTGACGAACCGACCAACCACCTCGATCTGGACTCCATAGAGTGGCTGGAACAGTTGCTGATCGACTTCAAGGGCAGCGTGGTGACCATCACCCACGACCGCTCCTTCCTGGACCGGGTGGCCACCCGCATCGTCGAACTCGACCGCGGCAAGCTTCGTTCCTATCCAGGCAACTTTGCGCAATACCTCATACAGAAGGAAGATCAACTGGCGCAGGAGGCCGTGATCAACGCCAAGGCCGACAAGCTGCTGGCCCAGGAAGAGATCTGGATCCGCAAAGGCGTGGAAGCGCGCCGCACGCGCAGTCAAAGCCGCATCGGCCGGCTCGAAGCGCTGCGCGAGCAGCGCCAGAGCCGTCGCAACGTGGTCGGCAGCGTCAACATGGATGTCGCGACCGGCACGCAGACCGGCAAGATCGTCGCCGAGCTCACCGACGTGTCGAAGTCCTTCGGCGACAAGACCATCGTGCGCGACTTCAGCATGACGATGCTGCGTGGAGACAAGATCGGCCTGCTGGG
>CAIQMJ010001149.1 GCA_903872875.1 uncultured Variovorax sp. | reverse complement strand
TCGATGAATTCCAGGACACCGACCCGCTGCAGTACCGCATCTTCGACGCCATCTACGGCGTCGCGGCAAACGCGCAGGACACGGCGCTGGTGCTGATCGGCGACCCCAAGCAGGCGATCTACGCCTTCCGCGGCGCCGACATCCACACCTACCTCGCGGCGCGGCGCGACACCGGCGATCGCCATGCGACGCTGGGCACCAACTTCCGCTCGACCGAGGCGATGGTCGATGCGGTGAACCGCGTGTTCCTGCAGGCCGAGGCACGCGAAGCCGGCGAGGGCGCCTTCCTGTTTCGCCATGGCGACGACAACCCGCTGCCCTTCGTCGCGGTGCAGGCCCGTGGCCGCGGCGAGCGCTGGCAGGAGCAGGGCCGCGACGCGCCCGCGCTGACGTGCTGGATGCTTGATGTCGGCCAGGCCGACTCGGTCGTCCGCAGCGGCGAGGCACAGCGCGTGCTAGCCGCGGCCTGCGCCACGGAGATCGTGCGGCTGCTCAACGGCGGCCAGGCCGGCGATGTCGGCTTCGTATCGGACGATGGCGCGCTGCGGCCGGTGTCGCCGGGCGACATCGCCGTGCTGGTCAACAGCGGCCGCGAGGCGCGCGCCGTGCGGCAGGCGCTGTCGGCGCGCGGTGTGCGCAGCGTGTACCTGTCCGACAAGGACTCGGTGTTCCAGAGCCCGGCCGCGGCCGAGGTGCAGCGCTGGCTCGCCGCCTGCGCCGAGCCCGACGACGACCGTCCGTTGCGCGCCGCGCTGGGCACGGCGGCACTGGCCCTGTCCTGGGCCGAGCTCGATCGGCTGAACCACGACGAACTCGAATGGGAAGCGCGCGTGCTGCAGTTCCGCCGCTACCAGCAGATCTGGCGCCGCCAGGGCGTGCTGCCGATGCTGCGCCGCCTGCTGCACGACTTCGGTGTGCCGCAACGCCTGCTCGCCGCGAACGGCGAGCGCATGCTGACCGATCTGCTGCACCTGTCCGAGCTGCTGCAGGAGGCTGCTGGCCAGCTGCACGGCGAACATGCGCTGATCCGCTGGCTGGCCGAGCAACGCCACGACGAAGATGCCGAGGGCGAGGCGCCCAAGCTGCGGCTCGAAAGCGATGCGGCGCTGGTCAAGGTCGTCACCGTGCACAAGTCGAAGGGGCTCGAATACCCATTGGTCTTCCTGCCCTTCGCCACCGCGTTCCGCGCCGCCAAGGCCGGCGACCTGCCGCTCAAGTGGCACGACGACACCGGCCGCCTGCGGGTCAGCCTGCATGCAGAAGACGAAGTGCTCGTGCGTGCCGACCGCGAACGGCTCGGCGAAGACCTGCGCAAGCTCTACGTCGCGCTGACTCGGGCGCGCCATGCGACCTGGCTCGGCATCGCGCCGCTGCCGGGGATGGAGCGCAGCGCGATCGGCTACCTGCTGGCCGGTGGCGCGGCGCTGCCGGCCGACGCATTGCGGCCCGCGCTCGATGCGCTGGCCGCGGGCCATCCGGCGATCGCGGTAGCGACCGCACCCGAAGCCGATGAGGCGCGTTACCGGGCCGAGTCGATCGTGCCGCAGCTGTCGCCGGAGCCGCCCCTGCCGCCCGGACCACCCGAACGCTGGTGGATCGCGAGCTACTCGGCGCTGCGCCGCGCGCACCAGGCGGTCGATGACGAGGCCGTGATCGCCTACGGCGCGGACGGCGCGACAGACGCGGGCGGCGCGGATGGCGATGCGCCCGGCTGGTCGGCACCGCAGCCCGGTCCGACGGATGCGGCCGAGGACATCTACGCCGACAGCGCGAGCGACGCGCCGGCGGCCGATGCGGCGTTGGCGCTAGCCCAGTCGCTGTCTTTGTCGCTTGCCGGTGTCGCGGTGCCCGATGCGGGCGGCCTGCACGGCTTTCCGCGTGGCGCCGGCCCGGGCAGCTTCCTGCACGGGCTGCTCGAATGGCTGGGCCGCCAGGGTTTTGCGCGTGTGCTGGCCGATCCGGCGCTGCAGGCCGATCTGGCGGACCTGGTCGCGCGGCGCTGCAACCTCAGTGGCTGGAGCCACTGGACCGAACCGCTGCGCGCCTGGCTGCTCGGCTGGCTCGCCGCGCCGCTCGACCTGCATGCGCTCGGTGCCGCACTGGCGCCGATCGCGCCCGCGGCGCTCGGCCGCGTGCAGATCGAGATGGAGTTCTGGTTCGGCATCGACCGCGTCGACACGCGCGCGCTGGACGCGTTGGTCTGCCGCCACACGCTCGGCGGCATGGCGCGTCCGGCGCTGCTGCCGCAGCAGGTCAACGGCATGCTCAAGGGCTTCATCGACCTGGTGTTCGAACACGAAGGCCGCTATGTCGTGGTCGACTACAAGTCCAACTGGCTCGGCCCGGCGGACGCCGACTACACGGCCGAGGCACTGCGCGAGGCCGTGCTGGCCCATCGCTACGAGCTGCAGTACGTGCTCTACGTGTTCGCGCTGCACCGGCTGCTGAGCGTGCGCCTGCCCGGCTACGACTACGACCTGCATGTCGGCGGCGCGGCCTGCCTGTTCCTGCGCGGCCATGCGGCGCCCGGCCAGGGGCTGCATGCCGAGCGGCCGCCGCGCGTGCTGATCGACGCGCTCGATGCGCTGTTCCAGGGTGCTGGTATGGAGGACGTGGCATGACCGCGGTGTTCCTCGGCCCGTGTCCGGCACGGCATGGTCCGATGCTCGCCGCGCTCGAACGCTGGGTGGCCGAAGGCTGGCTGCGCGCGCTCGACGCCAGCTTCGCCGACTTCCTCGCGCACCACGCACCCGAGGCCGACCCGTTGCTGATCCTGGCCGCCGCGCTGGCCAGCCACCAGCTCGGCCGTGGTCATGCCTGCCTCGACCTGCGCGCCGCGCTCGACGACGCCGAGCGAGCGCTGTCGCTGCCGCCCGAAGGCGAAGACCGGGCGAACCGCGACGGTAGCGATGGCGATGCGCCGCCCGCACAACCCTCGGCGCTGCTCGCGGGCGTCGACCTCGCGCGCTGGACGGCGGCGCTCGATGCATCCGCATTGGTCGGCGACGGGCCTGGCGACACGCCATTGGTGCGCATCGGCACGCGGCTCTACCTGCGCCGCTACTGGCAGTACGAGCAGTCGGTGCGCGAGGCGATCCTGCGGCGCGTCGAGCTGCCGACCGCAGCCGCCGCGCCCGAGGCCCAGGCGACGTTGGCCGCCGCGCTCGGCGTGCTGTTTCCGCCGCGCTCCGGCGGTGCGGTCGACTGGCAGAAGATCGCCTGCGCGCTCGCGGCGCGGCAGCGCTTCGGCATCGTCACCGGCGGTCCGGGCACGGGCAAGACGACCACCGTGGTGCGGCTGCTTGCGCTGCTGCAGCACCTGTCGCTGTCGGCCGCCGAGGGCTCGCGGCGGTTGCGCATCCGGCTGGCTGCGCCGACCGGCAAGGCCGCGGCGCGGTTGAACGAATCGATCGCCGGTGCGGTCGCGCAGTTGCCGCTCGACGGCCTGCCGGAGGCGGAGGCGCTGCGGGCCTCGATCCCGACCGACGTGAGCACGGTGCACCGGCTGCTCGGCAGCCGGCCCGACAGCCGGCATTTCCGGCACGACGCGCAGCATCCGCTGGCGCTCGACGTGCTGGTGATCGACGAGGCCTCGATGCTCGACCTCGAGATGATGGCGGCCGTGTTCGCTGCGCTGCCGCCGCAGGCCTGTCTGATCCTGCTCGGCGACAAGGACCAGCTCGCGTCGGTGGAGGCGGGCGCCGTGCTCGGCGACCTGTGCCAGCGCGCCGATGGCGGCTACTACCGGCCCGACACCGCCGCATGGCTCGCGGCCGTGACCGGCGAGCGGCTGGACGATGCGCTCTGCGACCTCTACGGCGGGCCGCTCGACCAGGCCGTGGTCAAGCTGCGCGTGAGCCATCGTTTCAGCGCCGACAGCGGCATCGGCCAGCTCGCCGAGGCCGTCAATGCGGGCAATGCCACGGCCGCGCGGCGCGTGTTCGAAAGCCGCTTTGCCGATCTCGCGCGGCAGTCGGCCAGCGACGAGCGCGCGTTCCGGCGGCTGGTGGTCGATGGCGCGCCTGCCGCCTTCCCGCAAGGCGCGGCGCGCGCGGCCGGCGTGCTGCCGCCGGTCGGCTATCGGCACTACCTCACGCTGATGCGCGAGCGCCAGCCGGCGGCCGAGTCGCCGCAGACCGAGTTCGACGGCTGGGCGCGCGAGGTGCTCGCAGCCTATGGCCGCTTCCAGCTGCTGTGCGCGCTGCGCAGCGGGCCGCGCGGCGTGGAGGGCCTGAACGCGCGCATCGCGCAGCTGTTGGTCGATGAAGCGCTGATCGATGTGGCGCAGGGCGGCTGGTACCTGGGCCGGCCGGTTCTGGTCACGCGCAACGACTACGGCCTTGGCTTGATGAACGGTGATGTGGGCGTGACCCTGGCGCTGCCGTCATGGACCGCCGGCGAGCCCGCGCCGCGCTGGATACTGCGCGTGGCCTTTTCAGCGGGTGACGGCCAGGGCGGCATCCGCTGGGTGCTGCCGAGCCGGCTGCGCGCGGTGGAAACCGTGTTCGCGATGACGGTCCACAAGTCGCAGGGCTCGGAGTTCGCGCATGCGGCGCTGCTGCTGCCCGAGCGCATGAGCCCGGTGCTCACGCGTGAGCTGGTCTACACCGGCATCACGCGCGCGAAGCACTGGTTCACGCTGGCATCCACGCAGGAGGTGCTGCAGGCTGCGATCGCCAGGCGGGTCGATCGCGTCGGCGGATTGGCGAGCAGCCTGGGCCTTGGCCTCAGCCGGCCCTGACTTCGAAGAAGGCTTCTTCCGCTGCGCCCAGGTCGCGGAAACCAGCGGTGCGGGCCAGGTCATAGGCCTTGGGCCAGGCACTGGCGAGCGCGAAATCTTCCTTCGACAGGTCTTCCGCGCTGGAGTCGGACGCGACTTGGAAGGCGCGCAGCACCGGGTCGACGCGTTCGCCGAGCGCCTTGTCGAGCGCACGGCGGAAGCGTTGCTCGGCCTGCTGCTGGGCGTCGAGGGGGAGGCCGGGGAATTCCTGAAGGCTGACGGTGTAGGGCATGGGGGGTCCTTGCGGAGAAAACGGGTTGCGATGAGAACTGTGAATTTATACAGTCTTTATTGCAGATCGTCGATGGCCCCGCGCACATTCCCTGCATGCTTTCGTTGCGCCGTCAGCGCCGCGCCATGTCGCGCTGGCCGATCGGCGGCGCATCGTTGCCCCAGGAGCCACGCACCCAGGTCAGCACGTCGGCGATCTGCCGGTCGTCCAGAACATGGCCGAAAGGCGGCATGCCGTAGGGCCGCGGATTGCCCGCAGTGGCCGGCAGGAAGCCGCCGTGCCGCACCATCTGCATCAGGTTCACCGCGTTGTCCATCAGCACGGCGCGATTGCCGGCCAGCGGCGGGTAGGCGCCCGGTGCGCCTTGTCCCGCATCGCCGTGGCAATAGGCGCAGCGCTGGGCATAGATCGTGGCGCCGCGTTCCATCGTGCCGGGGTCGCGCCGCACGACCGGTGCTGGCGGGGTGGCGGGCGCCACCTCCGGCAGCTTCTGCAGGTAGGCCGCCATCGCGGCCAGGTCCGTGTCGTCCAGGTACTGCGTGCTGCGGAACACCACGTCGGCCATCGGCCCCATCACCGATCCGCCGGGTGCGGTGCCGGTCTTCAGCAACTGCACCACGTGCCGCGCTTCCCAGGTCGCGACACCGGCCTCGCGCACCGACGTGAGCGAGGGCGCATACCAGTTCTCGACCGGGATCACGCCGCCCGACAGGCCGCGCGCTTCCTCGGTGGCGCCCAGCGCATTGCGGCTGCCGTGGCAGGCGATGCAGTGGCCCAGGCCTTCGGTCAGGTACGCGCCGCGGTTCCATTCGGCCGGCTGTGCCGGGTCGGGCACGAAGCTGCCCGGCTGGAACGACAGCGCGCGCCAGACCGCGAGCGCCGCCTGCGTGTCGTAGGGAAAGCGCAGCTTGTGCGGTCGGTTCGGCGCGGCGTCGGGCGGCAGGCTGCGCAGGTAGGCGTAGATCGCGTCCGAGTCCTCGCGCGTGATCTTCGTGAAGCTCGGGTACGGAAAGGCCGGATAGAGCAGCCGGCCGTCCTTGGCCCGGCCGTTGTGCATCGCGCGCCAGAAATGCGCAGCGCTCCAGCTGCCGATGCCATGCTGCTGGTCGGGCGTGAGGTTGGTCGAGAAGATCGTGCCGAAGGGCGTCGCGATGCCGAGGCCGCCTGCGTAGGCGGCGGCGCCGCGTGCGCTGTGGCAGCCGGCGCAGTTGCCGTCCAGCGCGAGGTAGCGGCCGCGGTCGACCTGTGCGGGCGTGCTGGTGAAGAGCGCGTCGCTGGTGTGCAGCGGATCTTCGCCGCGCAGGTTGAGTGCGACGACCGCTGCCACGGCCAGGGCCGCCAGCAGCACGACGGCGAGCAACAGGGCGATCAGCAGCCGGCGGAAGATGGCGCGGCGCGTGGGCGGATTGAGCGCGTTCATCGTGCACTCGCCTCGGGTTGCACCATCGCGCTGCAGGCCATCGGCATCGGTCCGGGTGGCGCGGCTGCGGGCTTCGGGTCGGCGGGCACGGGCTGCAGCGCAAGCCAGCTCGCGACGGCCGTGACGTCGCGGTTGTCCAGCCGGCGGCCGACCTGCGTCATGCAGTCGGGCGCGAGTGCGTGGCGCTCGTCGGACAGCCACGCACCGAGCTGCGACGACAGGTACAACCTCGGCAGTCCGACCAGCGCCGGTATTCCGGGCAGCACGCCGGTGAGCGCACTGCCGTGGCATTGCGCACAGG
>CAIQMJ010001148.1 GCA_903872875.1 uncultured Variovorax sp. | reverse complement strand
TGCAATGGAGAACACGACGAGTGTGCTGGCGAACACGCCACCCGGTCCATGAAATGTGCGTTCGGTTCCTGCAGGCGCGTTGGCGAGGGATGCCGCCATCGCCTCCTTGATCCCGGAGGTGAAATTGCTGTCCTTGAGATAGGACGCAATGCATTCCGCCATCTTGTCGTGCCCGGCGGGAGAGCGAAGCTGGCTGAGGACCGAACCCACGCCTGTTGGAACGGCCCAGGTGGTGATGTTGGCCGTCACGCCGGCCAGCACATTGGCCACGTAGCCGCGGAAAGTCGGGTCCATATAGGACGCAGGTGCGAGGACGCATCTGTTGTGCATTTCATCGATCTGCCGGCACATCTCGTTGAAGGCATGCTGTTTATCGCCCGTCAGCCCGTGCGCGCGCGCGATGTCGTCGTTTCGCACGCCGTCGGTCTGCACACTGTCCTGCGAATGGAGACTCTCGATGTCCTGGAACATATTGCGGCTCCACGTCGTCGTGGTGCGAACGTCGTCCTCGATATCGATGATGTGATGAGCAGACCTGTTCGGCTGGGGCGTGGACGAAAGTTGCTGCATCTCGATGTCTTCATTCGGCGGCGCATCGGCTTGTGCGGTAGCTGCCGCTCGGGCGGCGGCGTCCGGATCGAAGAAGACGGGGGAATCTGTGCGGACAGTGGTCATTGTTTTTCCTGCAGACGCCCGTTTCGCGCAACGGGCAGGCGCGATGGACGATAGGTTCCGCACCCGAAGCGAGGCGAAAGTCGAGCGATGCCGTGCACTGAAAAGCGAAGCCGCGTTCGACCGGAGCACGATTCCGAAAGGTTTTCGAGAGGGTCGCGATCGGAGCGAATTCTTTTGTTCATCGAGGCCAAAAAACCTCAAAGAAAGAAGGAAATTCGGTCCCCTTTCCAGAAGAATCGACACCAGCGCCAAGCCTTTGCCGGCGCCAGCAATAGGAGAGACAGCGCGTCCGAAGAGACCGCATTCACGGAGACCTTGTTCCCTTCCACGAAGGCCCCGCCGTGCCGCTACCCGCGGCCCGGCGTTCGCGCCCGACGCCATTTACCCGTGGCCGAGAGCGCTGCCAGAGAGTCCTACCGGAGTCCCACGACATGCTCACCACAGAAGAACTCGCCAGCGTCTCGCTGGACGACAAGTACCAGGCCACGTCCGGCCGCATCTATCTCAGCGGCATCCAGGCGCTCGTCCGCCTGATGCTCGTGCAGCGCTGGCGTGACCAGGCGGCCGGGCTGAACACGGCCGGCTTCGTGTCCGGCTACCGCGGCTCCCCGCTCGGCGGGCTCGACGAGGCGCTCTGGCATGCGCAGGCGCGGCTCGACGCCAGCGGCATCAAGTTCCTGCCCGGCGTCAACGAGGAACTCGCCGCCACCGCGGTCTGGGGTACGCAGCAGGTGCACCTGACCGGCGAGAGCAAGGTCGACGGCGTCTTCGCGATGTGGTACGGCAAGGGGCCTGGCGTCGACCGCTGCGGCGACGTCTTCAAGCACATGGCCCATGCGGGCACCTCGCCGCACGGCGGCGTGCTGCTGGTGGCGGGCGACGACCACGGCGCCTATTCGTCCACGCTGCCGAACCAGAGCGATCACATCTTCGCGGCCTCGATGATCCCTATGCTGTACCCGCAAAGCGTGGAGGAATACATCGAGCTCGGCCTGCACGGCTTCGCGATGTCGCGCTTCGCCGGGCTGCCGGTCGGCTTCAAGGCGCTGGCGGACACGGTCGAATCGTCCGGCTCGATCGCGGCCGATGCGCTGCACGTCGAGACCCGACTGCCCGCGGACTTCGTCTTCCCGCCGGGCGGCGTGCACGCGCGGCTGTCGACCGATACGCTGGGCGTGCAGGCGCGCAAGCAGGAAGCGCTGATGCAGGACACCAAGATCTACGCCGCCATCGCCTATGCGCGGGCCAACCGGCTCAATCGCATCACCATCGATTCGCCGTCCGCGCGGCTCGGCATCGTGGCTTCGGGCAAGTCCTACCGTGACGTGCTCGAGGCACTTGAAGAACTCGGCATCGACGCGGCGGAAGCGTCGCGCATCGGCATCCGCGTGTTCAAGGTCGCGATGCCCTGGCCGCTCGAGCCCGACTCGATCCGCGAATTCGCGGACGGGCTCGACGAGATCCTGGTGGTCGAGGAGAAGCGACAGATCGTCGAATACCAGCTCAAGGAGCATCTCTACAACTGGCGCGAGGACGTGCGCCCGCGCGTCATCGGCAAGTTCGACGAGGCCGGCGAATGGGCCCATCCGCGTGGCCGCTGGCTGCTGCCGGCGACGGCCGACTTCTCGGTCGCGCAGATCGCACGCGTGATCGCGGGGCGCGTCGCGCGCTTCCACACCAGCGACATGATCCGCATGCGGCTCGCGATCCTCGACGCGAAGGATGTGGTGCTGGGCAAGGCCGTCGCCACGCCGTCGCGGCCGGCCTGGTACTGCTCGGGCTGTCCGCACAACACGTCGACCAAGGTGCCCGAAGGCAGCCTGGCGCTGGCCGGCATCGGCTGCCACGTGATGGCGACCGCGATCTACCCCGAGCACAACAAGACCACCACGCACATGGGCGGCGAAGGCGCGCCGTGGCTTGGCCAAGCCTGGTTCTCGAAGCGGGCGCACGTGTTCGCGAACCTGGGCGACGGCACCTACTACCACTCGGGCTCGATGGCGATCCGCGCCGCCGTGGCCGCCGGCGTGAACATCACCTACAAGATCCTTTACAACGACGCGGTCGCGATGACCGGCGGCCAGCCGGTCGACGGGCCGATCAGCGTGCCGCGCATCGCGCAGCAGGTGGCGGCCGAGGGCGTGAAACGCATCGCGCTGGTCGCGGAAGACCCGACCCGCTGGGACGACCGCTCCGCCTTGCTGGCCGACCGGCCGGGCCTGCATTTCACCGTGCATCACCGCGACACGCTGGACGAGGTGCAGCGCGAACTACGCGAATTCCAGGGCGTGTCGGTACTGATCTACGACCAGGTCTGTGCGGCCGAGAAGCGGCGCCGCCGCAAGAAGGGCGAGTTCCCGAAGGCGACGCAGCGCGTCTTCATCAACGAGATGGTGTGCGAGGGCTGCGGCGATTGCGGCGAGCAGTCCAACTGCACGTCGCTGCTGCCGCAGCCGACCGAGCACGGCCTGAAGCGCCGCGTCGACCAGAGTTCGTGCAATGCGGACTATTCATGCATCAAGGGCTTCTGCCCGAGCTTCGTGAGCGTCGAAGGGGTGGAGCCGCACAAGACCCGGCCGGTCGCGGTGAAGGCCGAGACGAGCCCGGCCGCCGCACTGCCGGAGCCGGCCGCGTCGGCGTTCGACGGCATGCACAACATCCTGATCACCGGCATCGGCGGCACCGGCGTGATCACCATCGGCGCGCTGATCGGCATGGCCGCCCATCTGGAAGGGAAGGGCGTCAGCGTGCTCGACATGACGGGCATGTCGCAGAAGAACGGCTCCGTCACCTCGCACGTGCGCATCGCGCGCGATGCGGCACAGCTGAAGGCGCAGCGCATCCCGACCGGCGAGGCCGACCTGATCCTCGGCTGCGACATGCTGACCGCCGGCGCGCCCGACGCCATCGCCAAGATGCGGCCGGGCCGCACCTATGCGCTGGTCAACACCTTCGAGCAGCCGACCGGCCATTTCGCGCAGGACCCGGACTGGGCCTTTCCGGCGGACCAGGTCCGCGCGCTGATCGATGAATCGGTGGAGGGACGCGTCGACTTCATCGATGCCACCGGCCTCGCCACGCGGCTGATGGGCGATGCCATCGCGGCCAATCTGTTCCTGCTGGGCTTCGCATTCCAGAAGGGCGCGGTCCCGCTGTCGTCCGCGGCGCTGCTGAAGGCGATCGAGATCAACGGCGTGGCCGTCAAGGCCAACCAGGCGGCCTTCGGCTGGGGCCGGCAGGCGGCGCTCGATCTGCCGGCTGTCGTGCGGGAGGCCTCGCCAGCATCGCCTGTTCAGGTGGTCGCGGTACAGCGGCCACAGACACTGAAGGCTTTGGTGGCCGAGCGCAGCGCGACGCTTGCCGACTACCAGGACGCGGCCTATGCGAAACGCTACACGGACGTCGTCGAACGCGTGCAGCAGGCCGAGCAGCTGCATGGCGCGCAGGGCAGCCGTGACGCGCTGACCCGTGCGGTCGCATCGAACCTGTTCAAGCTGATGGCCTACAAGGACGAGTACGAAGTCGCGCGGCTCTACACCGACGGCCGCTTCCACGAGAAGCTTGCGCAGCAGTTCGATGGCAAGCCCGTACTGCGCTTCCACATGGCGCCGCCGATCTTCGGCCGGCGCGACGCGCACGGACGGCCGCTCAAGCAGACCTTCGGACCCTGGATGCTGCCGGCCTTGCGCGTGCTGGCGTCACTGCGCAGGCTGCGCGGCACGGCGCTCGATCCGTTCGGCCGCACGGTCGAGCGCCGGACCGAGAGGCAGTTGATCGCGGACTATGTCGGGTTGATCGATCGGGTGCTCGACCGGCTGGCGCAGGCGCCGTTCGATGCGGTGATCGACACCGCTGTCGCCGTCGCCCGCGTGCCGGAGCAGATCCGCGGCTATGGACACGTGAAGGACGAGAGCATCGTGCAGGCGCGCGTGCGTTGGGGCGCGTTGATGGAGGCGCTGCAGCGCGCAGATGCCGTGCCGGCGGCGCCCGTGGCGCGCGACAGCCTGCTGGCGGCCTGAGCGGCGTCAGCTCGCCTTGCCGCGCCCCGGCTTCTTCGGGCCGTCGGCGCGCGACGCCGTGCCGACGGCCGTGTTGCCGGCCGTCGCCTGTTCGAGCGACGACAGCGTGTCGACATACGACATGAAGCGGTTCAGATAGGCCGGCGACACGTCGCGCATCAGCGTCAGCGCGCGGTGCACAAGCTGGTGCGAGTTCAGCGGTCCGGCGTTCTCCGGCAGCTTGACCAGCGACTGCTTCAGCCGCCGGTCGGCACTGAGCTTCGACCATGTGCTGCTGAAGTAGCGCAGTGTCTTCAACTGGTCGGGCGCGGCGGGCGCGCCTGCGATGCCGGTGGGCGGCGCCATGCCGTTCCCGTCCGGCGCGGCAGAGGCGTGCTGCGCAAGCCGGTCGACCAGCTCCGCGACGGGGCTGCGCCGAGGTGGAGCGTCCGCCGACTCGCCGCTGGGCTTGTCTTCCGGCGCGTTCTTCTTGCCGTCTTCGAGGTCGGTGCGGTAGGCCGACAGCAGCTCGGCCAGGCGCCGATCCAGCAGGCGTCCCGCCTCGCCATCATGCGACGCCGAGCGCCGCGCCATGGCCTCGATCAGGCGAAAGCGCACGGGTGCGAAACGGTGTTCGCCCCGTTCGCGCGCCATGCGCACTTGCGCTGCGGGCGAGGCCGCTCCGGCGTTGTCCGACGCAGGCGGTTCGCGGTCCGGCGCGCTGTTACTCACGGGGTTTCGCAAGACTGCCGGAAGGCCGCGGTGTCGGCGCCATCTCGACGCGGCGGTTCTTCGCGCGCCCCTCGGCATCGGCGTTCGACGCCACCGCCTGCTCTGCGCCGAAAGCCGCGGCGAAGACGGCGTTCGATGGCACGCCGTCTTCGATCAGCGTGCGGGTCACGGCCAGCGCGCGCTGTGCCGACAGCTCCCAGTTGTCCGCGAAGCGCCGCGCGCCGTCGCGCATCTGCCGGTCGTCGGTGAAGCCGCTCACCATCAGGATCTCGTCGCGGCCGCGCAGGTAGGCGCCGATCGGTGCGGCAAGGCTCTTCAGCAACTGCCGGCCCTCGGGCTGCAGGTCGGCGGAGTTGAAGGCGAACAGCACGCTGCCGCTGATGCCGATGCGGCCGTTGTTCAGTGTCACGCGGCCGGCTGCGAGCGGGCCGGCGAGCGCCTGCTCGAGCGCCTGACGCCGCTGCGTCTCGACCTGCCGATGCTTCACTTCGGCCTCGAGTTTCGTCGCCAGGTCCAGTTGCATGCCGATCGCGTACAGGAAGATCAGCACGAAGGCGCCGAGCAGGCCTGTCATCAGGTCGCCGAAGACCGCCCAGATCGGAACGCCCGGCTCGGCGCCGGCGTCGATGTCGTCCTGCATCACGCGTCGCTGCCGACGAGTGCCGACCGGCCGGCGATCTGCTGCAGGTCTTCCACCACCTGCTTCTGCGACATGATGCTGAGGTCGATCACCTCGCGCGCCTG
>CAIQMJ010001147.1 GCA_903872875.1 uncultured Variovorax sp. | reverse complement strand
CAGCTCGACCTTCGGGATCGCGTGGCAGAAATCGTGGAGCGCTTGTGTCATGGAAGTGGACTTTCAGTAGCTCAGTGGCGTGCGGCGGCGGCCAGCGCGTCGAGCACGGTGCGCCGCACGGCCGCCTCGTCGGCCACGCTCGCGACCTGCGCGTTGGCCGTGGCGCGCCGCGGTACGCGCCACTCGACCACGGTCATGCCGCGCGTGTGCGTGCCGTCGCACTCGGCCACGACATGCGCGGCGCGGAAGGTCATGGACGCGGGCGCGACCAGCACGGCAGCCGCCGTCGGGTCGTACAGCGACATCGGCAGGCTGCCGTCCGGGCTCGCGATGCGCACGTAGCCCAGCAGCAGGTCTGCCAGCAATTCAGCGCGCTCGGAGCCGATGGCGCGCAGCACGTCCGCGTCGTGTGCATGCACGCGCACCTGGCGGCAGGCATCGAGCCCGACCATCTGCAGCGGCAGGCCGGCATCGAGCACGACGTTGATCGATTCCGGATCGACTCCTGCATTGAATTCGGCCGCCGCCGTGTGGTTGCCCGGCCCGGCGCTGCCGCCCATCCACACCAGCCGGCCGATGCGCGATGCCAGCGCGGGCTGCGCCTGCAGCAGGCGCGCGATGTTGGTGAGCGGGCCGAGCGCGAGCAGCGTGACGGGCTCGGCGGCGCCGGCCAGGTGCGCGGCCAGCGCGACGACCGCATCGGACGAGGCCAGCGGCGCGCGCGCCATCGGCAGGCTGCGGCCGGCCGACGCCAGCGCGTCGTCGCCCAGGATGTTCTGCGCCGTGACCAGCTCGCCGACCAGCGGCCTGTCGCTGCCCGCATGCATCGGAAAGCCCCAGCCGAAGCAGGCGGCCGCGCGCTGCGCGTTGTCGATCACGACCTCGAGCGGCGCATTGCCCGCGACCAGCGACATGCCGTCGATCGCCCAGCCGGTCGACTCGGCCACGGTCAGCACCGCGGCCAGGTCGTCGAAGCCGAGGTCTGTGTCGATCCAGACGCGCTGCGTCATTTCTTCAGGTGCCGGCTCTGGTCATAGCTTGGCTGCGGCGGCATGTCGGCGAGGTGCCGCGTGTCGGCCCATTCGACGATCTCGATGGCCGCCGGCGCAGCGGGGTCGGCAATGCGGATGCGGTTGAAGCCGGCGTTCGGGATGTCGCTGCGCCGCGGGCCGTCGAGCCCGAGGCCATGCACCGTGCGCCACACCATGTCGAGCACGCCGCCGTGCGTCACGACCATCACGCACTGGCCGGTGTAGGTGCTGGCGATGCGGCCGAGCGCCGCAATGATGCGGGTGTGGAACTGGCGCGCCGACTCGCCCTCGGGCATCGCATGGTCGGCGCGGAATTCGAGCCAGTCTTCCCAGGCGCGCGGATGCAGTTCGCGGATGTCGTCGGCGCGCAGGCCTTCGGCCACGCCGAAGTTCTGCTCGCGCAGTGCGGCCTGCGTGATGACCTCCAGCGACAGTTGCCGGGCCGCGGGCGCAGCCGTCTGCTGGGTCCGCAGCAGGTCGCTGGCGAGCAGCACGTCGACCTTCTCGCCGGCCATGCGCAGGCCCAGGCGGCGCGCCTGTTCGTGGCCGGTGTCGTTGAGGGGAACGTCGATGTGGCCCTGGAAGCGGAGCTCGCGGTTCCAGTCGGTTTCGCCGTGGCGGATCAGGATGAGGTCGGTGGATGGATGTGTGGGCATGGCTGTCGGCTATTGTCCCCGCTGACCCCGCCGCTGCGCCCGGTTCCCGCAGAATCCCCCGCATGACACGACTCGTTCTCCTCCCCGGCCTCGCCTGCGACGCCCGCCTCTGGGAAGCCCAGATCCCCGCCCTGCCGCCCGCACTCGAAGCGCGCGTGAGCGATGCCAGCCAGCGCAACGACCGCATCGAGACCATGGCCGCCGCCGTGCTCGCGGAAAACGACGGGCCGCTGGTTCTCTGCGGCGCGTCGATGGGCGGCATGGTCGCGATGGAGGCCGCGCGCCAGGCACCCGACCGCGTGGTCGGCCTCGCCCTGCTGGGCACCAGCGCCCGTCCCGAGACGCCGGAGATGCACAAGCTGCGCGAATCGGCGATCGAGGTGTTCGAACGCGGCGACGCCCGCAGCGTGATCGAACTCAACGCCGGCTTCGCGCTGCATCCCGCGCAGGCCGCCGACCGGGCGTTGGTGCGCGCCTACGTCGAGCAGGTGCTCGACGCCGGCACCGAACAGCTGGTGCGGCAGAACCGCGCCGTGATGCAGCGGCCCGATGCGCGCCTGCACCTGCCGCAGCTGCGCTGCGCGGTGCTGGTGCTGTGCGGCGACAGCGACCAGCTCGCGCCGCCGGAATGCTCGGAAGAGATCGCCGCGCTGGTGCCGCAGGCCGAGCTGGCCTGGGTGCCGCAGTGCGGCCATATGCTGACGATGGAAAAGCCGGCGGAAGTGAACGCCGCGCTCAACGGCTGGCTCGCACGGTTCGTGCAGCCGGCGCAGGCCGCCTGAAGAGGCGTTCGTGACGCCGGCGCAGCGCGTCAGGCCATCGCCATCACGGCGATGCCTTCGCGCTCCAGCGTCGAGCGGATGCGCCGTGCGAAGGCCAGCGCATGCGCGCCGTCGCCATGCAGGCAGACCGTCTGCGCATTGACAGACACGGTGCTGCCGTCGATCGCCGTCACCTGGTGGTCGCGCACCAGCGACAGCGTCTGGGCCAGCGACTGCTCCTCGTCGACGATCAGGGCGCCCTGCTGGCTGCGCGGCACCAGGCTGCCGTCGGGCATGTAACCGCGATCGGCGAAGACCTCTTCGACCGGCTTCAGGCCGGCACGCTCGGCCGCCGAGATCATGCCGCTGCCAGCCAGGCCGAAGAAGCGCAGGTTCGGGTCGAAGCGCCGCACCGCCTCGCAGATCGCGGCGGCGAGTTCGGGCTCCTTCACCGCCTGGTTGTAGAGCGCGCCGTGCGGCTTGACGTGCGCCAGCACGCCACCTTCGGCCTTCACGATCGCGGCCAGCGCGCCGATCTGGTAGAGCACGCCCGAGACGATGTCCTCGGGCGGCAGGTGCATCGTGCTGCGACCGAAGTTCTCGCGGTCCGGAAAGCTCGGATGCGCACCGATCGCCACGCCGTTGTCGATGGCCCAGCGCACGCACTGGCGCATGGTGGCCGCGTCGCCGGCATGCCATCCGCAGGCGATGTTGGCCGAGCTGACGAGGGCAAGCAGCGCTTCGTCGCTGCCGGCGCCTTCGCCGAGGTCTGCATTGAGGTCGATCAGCATGGTCGTGGACTCCAGGTGTTCGAACGTTCCGGAATGGAATGAAAGTCTAGATCGCGGCCGGCCAGCCTGCCGAGGCCAGGCCTTGCGCCACCTGGCGCAGATAGCGCTGCTGCGCGGCCCAGGCGGCCTGCGCGCCGGTGGCGTCGACCTCGACCAGCCGCAGCAGGCCGAGCAGCGGCGCCTGCGCGAGCTTCCAGAGATCGGCGCGGATCACGACGCCGATGCGCGGATAGCCGCCGGTCGTCTGCGCGTCGCCCATCAGGATGATCGGCTGACCCGACGGCGGCACCTGGATCGTCCCCGGGATCACGCCCGACGACAGCATGTCGACGTTGCGCCGCCGTGCGAGCGGCGTATCGCCCGAGAGCCGGCTGCCCATGCGGTTGCTCTGCGGCGTGATGCGCCACGCCGCCTTCCACAGCGCCTTCTGCGATGCAACCGTGAACTGCTCGAACTCGGGGCCGCACATCACACGCAGCGCGATGGGTTCGTCGGCGCCGACGGGCTCGGCATCGAGCGCCCAGTCGGGCGCTCGCACGCCGAACGGGCGGCGCGCCATCTGCGCCGCATCGAGGCGCGGCGCGCCGAATGCAAGCCGATCACCTTTCTTCAGCGCACGGCCTTCATGGCCGCCGAATCCGGCCTTCAGGTCGGTGCTGCGCGAACCGAGCACGGGCTCGACGTCGATGCCGCCCGCCACGGCCAGCCAGCTGCGCAACCCCTTCTTGGCGATCCCGACATTCGCGCCGCCCAGCCGCAGGGTCTGGCCCGCTGCGACCGGCACGCTCCAATGCGCGCGCAGTGGCCGGCCGTCGAGCCGCGCATCGAAATCGTCGCCGGCGAGCGCGAT
>CAIQMJ010001146.1 GCA_903872875.1 uncultured Variovorax sp. | reverse complement strand
CGACAGCGGGTCGCTCAGTCGCGCCAGCAGTGACACCAGCGTCGACTTGCCGCAACCCGATTCGCCGACCAGCCCCAGCGCCTCGCCGCGCGCCAGCGTGAAGCTCACGCCGTCGACCGCCTGGAGCCAGCGCCGCCGCGTCACCAGGCCGCCGAACGACAGCAGGCCCGGGAGCGGGTAGCGCGCCACGAGGTCGCGGACGTCGAGCAGCGTCATGCGGCGAGAGCCAGTGAGGGTTGGCCGGCGTGGACCGGGTGCCAGCACGCTACCGTATGCCGGCTTTCAACCGGCGTGAAGGGCGCGGCCTGTCTGCGGCAGCGGGCGTCTGCCTTCTCGCAGCGCTCGGCAAAGCGGCAGGCGGGCAGGTCGTCGCGGGTCAGGTCCGGCAGCGTGCCGTCCACGCTGCGCAGGGCGGCGAGCGTCGGGGCCGATTGCGGCGTGGCGCGCAGCAACTGCCGCGTGTAGGGGTGCGCCGCGCCGTCGCGCAGCCGGGCGGACGGCAGGGTCTCGACGAGTTGCCCCGCATGCATGACCGCGATGCGTGCGCAGCGCTGTGCGGCCAGCGCCAGGTCGTGGGTGATCAGGATCGTCGCCAGGTGCCGCTCCGCCGCCAGCCCGGCGATCAGGTCGAGCACGCGGGCTTGCGTGCTCACGTCGAGGCCGGTGGTCGGCTCGTCCGCGATCAGCAGGTCGGGCTCGCCGGCCAGCGCCAGGGCGATCATCACGCGCTGGCATTGGCCGCCCGAGAGCTCGTGGGCATGGGCGTTGAAGCGGCGTGCCGGATCGTCCAGGCCCACGCGGTCGATCCAGGCCAGCGCTTCCTGGCGCGCCACGGCGGGCTTGAGGCCACGGTGCACGCGCAGCACCTGCTGCAACTGGTCGCCGACGGTACGCAGCGGATGCAGGGCACGCCGCGGGCTCTGGAACACGAAGCCGATGCGGCGCCCGCGCAGCGCCTGCCAGGCTGCGGCATCGGGCGCACCGTGGCCGTCGAGCAGGTCGTGGTCCTGAAAGCGCAGCCGCCGCGCCTGCACCCGGCCGCGCGCATCGAGCAGGCCGGCCAGCGCCAGCGCGGTGACGGACTTGCCCGAGCCGCTTTCGCCGACCAGCCCGAGTGTCTCGCCGGCCTGCAGGGTGAACGCGACCTTGTCGAGCACGTGGACCACGCCGGAAGGCGTGTCGAAGGCCAGGGTCAGTCCGTCCACGTCGAGCAGCGGCGCGCTCATCGGGCGGCCTCCGCCGCGCCGCGCGGATCGAGCAGATCGCGCAACGCATCGCCCAGCAGCGTGAAGCAGCCCACGGCCGCGAACAGCGCCAGGCCGGGGAAGAAGGCCAGCCACCATTGGCCGGTGATGATGTAGGGCGCCCCCTCGCTGACGAGCACGCCCCATTCGGCCGTCGGCGGGCGCACGCCGAGTCCGATGAACGAGAGTCCGGCGCCGTTCAGCAGCGCCCAGCCGAGGTTGATCGATCCCTGCACCGCCAGCATCGGCAGCACGTGCGGCAGCAGCACGCCGAACAGCAGGCGAGCGGCGCCCGCGCCGCCCAGCCGGGCCGCCAGCACATAACCTGCGTTGCGCCGTACGCCGACTTCTCTGCGCGCCAGCCGGATGTAGAAGGGCAGGTTGATCAGTGCGGTCGCATAAACGATGTTGGCGACGCTGTTGCCCCATGCCGCGACGAGCGCCATGGCGACGACGAACAGCGGAAAGGCCATCAGCACGTCGACCAGGCGGCCGACCCAGCGGTCCAGCCGGCCACCGACGAAGCCGCACCATGCGCCGATGGCGCTGCCCGCGATCAGCGACAGCACGACCGCACCGGCCGCCATGCCGAGGTCGAGCCGCGTCGACACGAGCACCCGCGAGAACAGGTCGCGCCCGAGCGCGTCGGTGCCGAACCAGTGCGCCGCGCCGGGCGGCTGCAGGCTGCCCTGCACGTCGGTGGCCAGGGGGTCGAACGGCGCGAGCGCCGGGCCGAGCAGCGCGGCGCCAAGGAACAGGGCGAGCAGCAGCAGGCCGAGCGCGGCATTGGCACCTGGAAGGCGCGGGAAGCCCGGGCGGCGCTTCCTCATGCCCGCGCTCCGGCGCGCGGATCGATCCGGCTGTGCAGCAGGTCGATCAGCAGGTTCACGCCTACGAAGAGCAGCGCCACGAGCAGCACGAAGCCTTGCAGCGGCGCATGGTCGGCGGCCAGCAGCGCATCGAGCGCATAGCTGCCGATGCCTGGCCAGGCGAACACCTTCTCGATCACGACGTTGGCGCTCAGCATGTACGAGAACACCATGCCGGCGCCGGTGACGACCGGCAGCAGGGCCAGGTGCAGCGCGCTCGCCAGCACCGCGCGGCGCGGAAGCCCGAGCGCCCGTGCGGTGCGGACGGCGTCGCTGCGCAGCACGCCGAGCAGCGACGCGCGCATGAGCCTCGCCACCGGCGCAAGCGAGAACAACGCCATGGCCACGGCCGGCAGCAACAGCCGTCCCGCGGCCGAGGCCAGTGCATCGGCGCGGCCGGCCAGCGCGGCGTCGACCAGCAGGAAGCCGGTGATGGTGGGCGGCGGCGTCAGCATGGCGTCGATGCGGCCGGTCGGCTCCGGCGCCCATCCCAGCAGGAAGTAGAAGACATAGACCAGCAGCAGCGCGATGACGAAGGTCGGCATGCAGCTGCCGCCGACCGTGAGCAGGGTGCATGCACGGTCCCACAGCGAGCGCGGCCGCAGCGCCGCGGCGGCGCCGAGCGGCAATGCGACCGCCAGCGTCAGCGCGAATGCGAAGAAGGTGAGTTCGAGCGTGGCGGGCAGGCGCTGGCGCAGGTCCGTCCACACCGGCTGCCCCGTGGTGTGCGACATGCCCCAGTCGCCCTGTGCGAGCGCCACGAGGTAATGCCACAGCTGCGTCGGCAGCGGCTGGTCGAGGCCCATGCGGGCGCGGATCTGCGCGATCTCCTCCGGCCCGGCGCTCGGCCCCGATGCAAGGAAAGCCGCCGGATCGCCGGGCAGCACATGCGTGAGCAGGAACGTGAAGACCACGGCGCCGAGCAGCACCGGCACCGTCGCCAGAAGCCGTGCGGCGACGCGGCCTGCGAAATTCGGGCCCGTGGTCACCGCGTCAGCGGCCGGAAGTCCACCTGGCCGTGGATGTAGTAGGTGAAGCCCTGCAGGTCGGGTTGCAGTGCGGCCTCGAAGGACGGCAGCCACAGCGGCACCAGCGGCACCTGCTCGAACGCGATCTCGATGGCGCGCTGGATGCCGCGGTCGTACCTGGCGCGATCGGTTTCCCAACGCGCCTGTTCGACCAGCTTCGCGAGTTCGTCGTTCCTGAACGAGCCGAAATTCCAGCGCCAGTCGCCCTGGAAGAAGATGCGGAAGAAGTAGTCCGGGTCGTTGAACCAGGCGGACGAACTGTCGATGAAGAAGGGCAGCTTCTTCTCCGTCTGCAAGGTGCCCCATTGGGCGCCCGGCACCTTCTCAATGGTCAGTTCGATGCCGATCTTCCCGAGCGCTTCCTGGATCAGCAGCGCGGCCGGCTCCGCCAGCGTGGCGTCGCCGACGTTGTAGCTGAAGCTGGTCTTGAAACCGTTCGCCAACCCGGCCTGGGCCAGCAGCTCCCGTGCACGCAGCAACTGCGTGTCGTACGGATAGGGCTGGGGGAAGCGGCTGCTGGCGGGCTTGGCCGACGTCGCGCCGAACAGCGGCTCGCCGCGGCCCAGGCTCGCGCCGCGCAGAAGAGACGTGTAGGGCAGCGCATAGGCCACCGCCTGGCGCACCCGCACGTCGTCGAAGGGCTTGGCCTGCGTGTTGAAGGCGACGAACCGGAAGCTCGTGGTCACCGGCACCGACACGACCTTGGCGCGCGTCTTGTCGGTGAGCGCGTCCAGGTCCTTCGGCGGCAGTTGCAGCGCCACGTCGGCGTCGCCCTTGAGCAGCGCTGCGACGCGGTTCGATGCCGCCGGCACGACCTGGAAAACCGCACGCCGGATCTGCGGGAGCGCACCGCTCTTCCAGCCGTCGAAGCGTGCGTAGATCACCTGCTGGCCCGGCGTGAAGTTCTCGACGCGGTAGGCGCCGCCGCCGGCCGCGTTGGCTCTCACCCAGTCGGTCGCCCAGGGGTCGGCCGCCGTCGCGTGCGACCTGGCGAACTCGGCGTTGAGCACCGATGCGAAGAACAGCGCCAGGTTGGGCAGCGTGTAGCGGTCGGCGCGCGGCAACGCGATGCGGAAGGTGTGCGCGTCCACCACGCTGAACTGCGACGGATTCTCGAGGGATCCGGTTGCGAGCTGGCGCTTGCTGGCCGGCAGCGAGACCGCGCGGTCGAGCGACCAT
>CAIQMJ010001145.1 GCA_903872875.1 uncultured Variovorax sp. | reverse complement strand
CTGACCTCGACCTGGGCGGACCGGAGATTCGCGCCGCGTTCGACGGCCTCCTTCTGAACCAGGCCCAGACCGCAGGAAGCCAGCGCCGCGAGCAGCAGTTCGCCGGCCTGGATCGCATCGCCGGGGCCGCCCGCCGCGCTGCGCGTATCGGAGATGAAGTGGTGCTGTCGCGCGCTCACGAGAAAACGGCCGAACGTATCGAGTGCCTGCGCGCGCACCGCCACGATCTCGCCGGGTGCCGCTGCAACCGCGTTCGCTGCGGTGGCCGCGCTCATCGCTCGGCTTTCCGTGCACGCCCGGACGCCGCTCGTGCCTTCCACGCACCGTTCGCCGGTCGTTCCAGGCCCAGGTTCTCGCGCAGCGTTGCGCCTTCGTAGTGCGTGCGATAGAGCCCGCGCTGCTGCAGCCTGGGCACGACGAGCCGCACGAAATCCTCGAAGCCGCCCGGCTGGTAGGGCGCGCTGATCATGAAGCCGTCGCAGGCCCCGCCCTTGAACCAGCGCTCCAGGCCGTCGGCGACCTTGTCCGCCGTGCCGATGAAGTCGCCTTCGTAGCGGCTGCCATAGCGCTTGCCGAGGTCGCGCAGCGTGAGCCCGTCGCGTTCGGTGGCTTCGCGCACTTCCTGGTAATGGCCCTGCACGCCGGGCACGTCGATGTCCGGCAATGCCGCATCCAGTGGATATTTCGACAGGTCGACATCGAGGTGATAGGACAGGGTGGACAGGCCGGCGTGAGGGTCGACCAGTCCGCGCAGCGTACGGTCCTTCTCGTCGGCGATGGCCTGCGTCTCGCCGACCAGCGGCGTCGCGGCGGGCAGCACCTTCAGCGAATCCGGGTCGCGGCCGTGCGACCGGACGCGTGCCTTGATCTCCTTGTAGAAGTCGCGTGCGCTCTCGAACGAGTCGTGGCTCACGAAGATCGCGTCGGCCCACTGCGCGGCGAAGTCGCGGCCGCGGTCCGATGCGCCGGCCTGCAGGATCACCGGATAGCCCTGCGGCGGACGCGACACGTTGAGCGGCCCCTTCACGCTGAACCATTCGCCTTCGTGGTCGATGTAGTCCACCTTCTCGGGATCGGCGAACAGCGGCGTCTTGCGGTCCAGCACGAGCGCGTCGTCCTGCCAGCTGTCCCAGAGCTTGAATACGACCTCGAGGAATTCGTCGGCGCGGTCATAGCGCTTGTTGCGCGGCACCTGCTCCTTCTTCGAGAAGTTGCGCGCCTCGGCATCCTGGAACGAGGTGACGACGTTCCATGCCGCGCGGCCGGCACTCAGGTGGTCGAGCGTGGCGAAGGAACGCGCCACTTCGAAGGGCTCGTAGTGGCTCGTGGAGCGCGTCGAGGCCAGGCCGAGGTGCCGGGTGGCGGCCGCCATGATGGTCAGCACGACCACCGGATCCAGCCGCAGCGACCCGAGCGCGCCGTAGCGCAACTGGGTGTCGTTGCTGCCCTGGTAGCGGTCGGGCACCGCGAGGATGTCGGCGAAGAAGGCCAGGTCGAACAGCCCCTGCTCGAGCGTGCGCGCGAGCCCTTGGTAATAGGCGGCGTCCAGCCAGCCGGATTCCGAACTCGGGTAGCGCCAGCCACCAGGACGCCCGGGGCCGGCGGTCACGAAGGCCGCGAGATGGATCTTCTTGCTGTTGCTGTCGGTCATGTCATGCACCCAGTTCGGCCGCGACGAGACGCTTGATCTCGTCGAACTTCGGGTCCAGCAGAAAGCTGCGGACGTCGACCTTGTTCGGCAGCACGCCCAGCGACTGGAAGCTGTCGGCCATGTCCTGTGTGGACGCGGCCGCTGCCTCGTCCACCGGGCGCAGGTCGACGGCACCCGAGTCGGACAGCCGCGCGTCCACGATCAGCTGG
>CAIQMJ010001144.1 GCA_903872875.1 uncultured Variovorax sp. | reverse complement strand
GCCGGCCGAGGTCGCCCACTTCAACAACGATCCGGTCGGCCGCATGCGGACGCTTGCGAAGGAGCCGGGCCGAGAGAACGTCGAAGTCGTCTCCGCGGACCTCGTGGCGCTGCCGGAGGCCACGCAACCAGCGGATGTCCTGTGGCTGCACCTGTTCTATCACGACCTCCACACCTCCCTGATCCAGGCCAGGGGCGCGACAGCGGCCCTCTTCAATCAAGCTGTCTTCGAGCGGTTGAAGCCCGGCGGGTTCTACGTCGTCGTGGACCACACCGCCGCCGTCGGCACAGGCACGAACGACGCCCAGTCACTGCATCGGATCGAGCCGGTAGCCGTTCGCGAGGAGGTCGAGGCGGCCGGCTTCGTACTGGACGCGCAAAGCACCTTGCTCGCGGACAAGGACGATACGCACACGATCAAGGTGTTCGATCCCTCGATCAAGGGTCAGACCGATCGCTTCGCCTATCGGTTCTTGAAGCCATGACAGGCTCCCTCCGCTCACTTTCGACGATGGCGAGAAGGCCTGTATCCAGTTCCGCCGGGCCGCACCGGCTGCGTGCAGGCCCGACGTCCGGCCTCGCCTCAGAGCGCGGTGACGGAGGTGTTGGCGATGGCGAAAAATGCCGCGCCGGCGCGCTGCTTCAGGCGTTCTCCGGCGGCGCGGCCGACCTGCGCTGCCTCTGCCCTGATCCCGCTTTCGACGACGTCGTGCACCACGCCGCCGTCGGGTGACAGTGCCTGGCCGCGCAAGGTCAGCCGGTCGCCCTGCAACGTGGCCAATGCCGCGAGCGGGCTGTTGCAGTCCGCTCCCAAGGCCGCCAGAAAGCCGCGCTCGGCCTCGACGGCGTCGCGAGAATCCGGATCATCCAGCGTCGCCAGCAGTTCGATGAGTTCTGGCCGGTCGCGCCTGCATTGCACCACGATGGCGGCCTGTGTCGGCGCGGGCATCAGGCGATCCACCGCGAAGACTTCACTGATCCTTTGCTCGAGGCCGATGCGCGCCATGCCGGCAGCTCCGAGCACCAGGGCATCGACCAGCCCCGCGTCCAGCTTGGCTAAGCGGGTGTTGGCGTTGCCGCGCATCGGCGCGATCCGCAGGTCCGGGCGCAGCGACAGCAATTGAGCGGTGCGCCTGACGGAGGCCGTGCCGATGCGTGCACCGGGGGCGAGGTCGGCAAACAGCGAGCCGTCGCGCGAAATGAGGGCATCGCGGCAATCGTCGCGAGGCAACACCGCCGCAAGCATGAGATCCGGCGGCGCGAACGTGGCGACATCCTTGCACGAGTGCACCGCGGCATCGACGGCGCCGCTGAGTTGAGCCGATTCCAGTTCCTTGCAGAACAGCGCCTTGCCACCGAATGCGGCCAGCGTCCGGCCCTGGATGGCGTCTCCAGTGACCGTGACGACGACCCGCTCGATGTCCACGGCCGGATGCATCTTCCGCAGACGTGAAGAAGCGATGAGTGCCCCGCAACCCCTGACCGGCCCCCAGGCATGGACCCGGCAAGATCTGGAAGCCGATGGTTCCTGGCTGGCGGCCCTGTGTGTTCGAAATCACCTTGGTGCGACAACGTACGAATGCGTCTTCCGCGACGCTGGACAGGCAGGCAGAGTCGAGCGCTGGCTGCGGAAGGCGCGCGAGGGGCAACGAGATGGCGGAGGGCTGAGTATAGGTAAATATATTACGTAATATGTATGATGTATAACATTAACTTCCGATTAAGGGGCGATAAGTTTTCATTATCGGGACTAAAAAGCGCGATGAACAAGGACCTCTGGTGTGAAAAGCTCGCGATGCTGCCGGGGCAGGCCCGGGGTGAAGACGCCGACCCGAGGAGGAGGCGGGCTATTGGCAGCCGACGGATGTCGTGGCAAGCGCGAAGGCGGTTTGGGATACGGCGCCGCGGCAGTGGCGGGCCTCGCTCGAAGCGCAAGCCAGGCAGGCAAGGGCCGCGCAGGCCGATGCTCAGTCGGGACAGGCCCGGCTGCAAGACTCGCTCAACACTTCGTTCTCGCTTACAACGCAGCCCATGCCTTCTGTCTGGCCGCGTTGCGATGGAACGGCTACCGCTCGAGCAATCGCTACATCGTCTTTCAGCTGCTACCGCATACGCTTGGGGGCCCGAGGTCTGGCGTGTCCTGTCGAAGTGCCACGATGTGCACTCCAACCGATTTGATATCTTGCAGAACGACGACCGGCACGACCTGCGTCGTGATCAGACAGAGAGCCTCGTCGGCATAGGGCCCCAAGTAAGAGGCCGCATCGAGCGCCGCGATCCTCATGCCGCATTGGGAGCGGCGCCACGTCAGGTCATTTCGGGTTCTGAATCTCCCGCAGGCCATCGTGTAATTTCTGAATGAACACAGCTGACCTGGTGGTCGGTGGTGCTGGGCGGTCTGCTGGCGCCACTGGTGCTGATGGTGTCGTCCATCCCGGTCGTGGCGATC
>CAIQMJ010001143.1 GCA_903872875.1 uncultured Variovorax sp. | reverse complement strand
GCTGCCGCGAGCCTGAGCGGCTGCGCATGGATCTGCAGCGAGGTGCTCGCGATGGTCGCGCCCTGGTTGGGCGCGCGCGCGGTGTCGCCGAGCATCATGCGCACGCACGGCAGGCCGAGATCGAGTTCCTCGGCCACGACCTGCGCCAGCGCGGTCTGGATGCCGGTGCCCAGATCGACGTGGCCGTTCAGCGCCGAGGCGCTGCCGTCGTCCCAGACGGCCAGCAGGATCTCGTCGCCTTCGAGCGGATTGCTGGTGATCAGCTTGGGCTGGCCCTGCGCCGGCGGTGGTGCGGGCGGCGGCGGCCGCACGACCAGCAGCACGCCGTCGGCCGCGAGGAATTCGGCGCGTGTGGTCGGCTGGTCCGCGCGGCGCGTCAAGACGCTGCGCCTTCGATCGGTTGCACCAGCCGCGCGGCCGCGCGCTGCACCGCGTCGAGGATCTCGACATGCGTGCCGCAGCGGCAGAGGTTGCCGGAGAGTTCGCTGCGGATGCGCGCCTCGCTCGGGTTGGGCTCGCGCGCCAGCAGCGCCGCGGCCTGCATCACCATGCCGTTCAGGCAGTAGCCGCACTGTGCGGCCTGGGCGTCCTCGAAGGCCTGCTGCACCGGATGCCAGCAGCCACGCGAGCCCAGGCCTTCGAGCGTCGTGACCTCACGCCCGGCAACGCCGTGCGCCGGAATCACGCACGAGCGCGCCGCCACGCCGTCGACCCACACCGTGCACGCGCCGCACTGGCCCAGGCCGCAGCCGTACTTCGGCCCGTTCAGGCCGAGGTCGTTGCGCAGCAGATGGAGCAGCGAGGTTTCGCGCGGGACGTCGACGTCCACCGGACGGGCGTTGACGCGGAGGGACAAGGGCATGGCGGTCGATCACTCACGCGCAGTGCGTGCAGCGCGGTGGTTCATCCGATGTCAGTGGATTGAATGCGCTTGACGCCCTTGGCCGTCATCTGCTTCCAGGCAGCCGCGAGCGAGCCGTTCAGGTCGATGCCGCGCGTCGCATCTTCGATCACGTAGACCTCGAAGCCCGCCTTGCGCGCATCCATCGCGGTCCAGGCCACGCAGAAGTCGGTCGCCAGGCCGGTGACGAACACCGTCTTGATGCCGCGCTGCTTCAGGTAGCCGCCCAGGCCGGTGGCCGTCTTGTGGTCTGCTTCCTCGAAGGCCGAATAGCTGTCCATCTCCTTGTGGAAGCCCTTGCGGATGATGAGCTGCGCGGTCGGCAGCTTCAGGTCCTTGGCGACCGCGGCGTCCTCGGTGCCCTGCACGCAGTGGTCGGGCCAGAGCACCTGCGTGCCGTAGGTGAGCTTGGTCGTCTCGAAGGGCTTCTTGCCCGAGTAGGTGCTCGCGAAGGACGCATGGCCGGCGGTGTGCCAATCCTGCGTGACCACGATGTTCTCGAACGAGCCCGCGAGCTTGTTGATCACCGGCACCACCTCGCCGCCGCCCTTCACGGCCAGCGTGCCGCCTTCGATGAAGCAGTTCTGCACGTCGACCACGATCAGCGCCGACTTGGCGCTGGGCTTGATCGGGCTGGCGGCGAACAGGGGCGCGGAAACGCCCAGGCCGCCGACCAGGCCGGCTGCGGCTGCGGACTTCAAGAGTGCTCTGCGGTTCGTGATGTGCATGGTGTCGCTCCTCGGGTTGGTTGAAATGATCAGACGCTCAGACGCTGAGATAGGCACGCCGGACTTCGTCGTTGGCGGCCAGTTCGGCCATCGACGCCTGGTAGCGGATCTGGCCCTTCTCGAGCACGTAGGCCCGGTCGGAGACGAGCTCGGCGAAGTGCATGTTCTGTTCCGACAGCAGGATGCTCACGCCCTGCGCCTTCAGCGCCAGGATCATGTGGGCCATCTGCTCGACGATCACCGGCGCCACGCCTTCGGACGGCTCGTCGAGCAGCACGAGGTAGGGGTTGCCCATCAGCGTGCGTGCGACCGTCAGCATCTGCTGCTCGCCGCCACTCATCCGGCCACCGGGGCGCTGCGGCATTTCGCCGAGGTTCGGGAAGAGCTTGAACAGGCGCTCGGGCGTCCACAGCGGCGCCGCACTGCCGTCGGCCCACTGGCGCGCCGGCTGGCGGCCGACCTCGAGGTTCTCCATCACCGTGAGGTCGGTGAACACGCGGCGGTCCTCGGGCACGAAGCCCAGCCCGAGCCGCGCCGCCACGTGCGGTTCGCTCTTCGAGATGTCCTGGCCCAGGAAGCCGATCGCGCCCTTGCGCTTGGCCAGCATGCCGATCAGCGCCTTCAGCGTGGTCGATTTGCCGGCGCCGTTGCGGCCCATCAGCGCGACGACCTCACCGCGCTTCACGTCGAGATCGACGTCGTAGAGGATCTGTGCCGCGCCGTACCAGGCGCACAGGCCCTTGGCTTCGAGGAGGGTTTCGGTCATGGTGCAGCTTCCTGCGGGGAATGCCGCGGAACCGGCTCTGCCGGGCCGCTGGCGTTGCCCCCTGCAAGGGGGTTGGCGGAGCGAAGCGCAGCCTGGGGGTTTTCAAATGTCGCGCCGGTGCCGAAGTACACCTCCTGCACCTTGGGATGGTCGCGGATCTCCAGCGGCTTGCCCTGCGCGATGAGGCGGCCGCGCGCGAGCACGATCATGCGGTCGGCATATGCGAAGACCACGTCCATGCTGTGCTCGGTGAAGAGCACCGCCATGCCGCGCTGGACGACCAGGTCCTTGGTCAGCGCCATCAGCGAATTGCGTTCCTTCGGCGCCATGCCGGCGGTCGGCTCGTCCATCAGCAGCAGCTTCGGGCTGTTGGCCATCGCGATCGCGAGCTCGACCCGCTTCACGTCGCCATAGGCAAGCACGCTGCAGGGCCGGTCCGCCTGCGCCTTCATGCCGACCTGGTCGAGCAGCGCGAGCGCGTCGTCGCGGCGATGGTCGGCCGCGCGACGCCATGTGGAGAACAGCTTGCCGTCGTGCGACAGCAGCGCCATCTGCACGTTCTCGACCACCGTGAGCGACGCGAAGGTCTCTGCGATCTGGAAGGTCCGGCCAACGCCCATGCGCCAGATCTCGCGCGGCTTGCGGCCCACGAGTTCCTGGCCGTCGAGCTTGATCGACCCCTGGTCGGCCTTGAGCTGGCCGTTGACCATGTTGAAGGTGGTGGACTTGCCGGCGCCGTTCGGCCCGATCAGCGCCAGCAGCTCGCCCGCGGCCAGGTCGAAGGTGATGCCGTCGACGGCCTTCACGCCGCCGAAGGACTTGCCGAGGTTGTCGACTTTCAGGAGGCTCATGCCTTGCCCTCTCTCGCCTCGCCGCGCAGGCGGTCGAACAGTTGCTTTGCGAAGCCCGCGATGCCCTGCGGGAAGAGCAACACCAGGATCAGGATGATGGCGCCGAGCATCGCGCGCCAGTAGTCGGTGTTGCGCGCCACGGTGTCGTGCAGCCAGGTGAAGGTGACGGCGCCGACGACCGGGCCGGCCAGCGTCTGGATGCCGCCGAGCAGCACCATCACCAAGCCGTCGACCGACTTGCCGACACTCATGGTCTCCGGCGAGATGCTGCCCTTGGAAAACGCATAGAGAGAACCGGCCAGGCCGGCCGCCGCGCCGGCGATCACGAACGCAGCCCATTGCATGCGCTTCACGTCGATGCCGATCGCGTCGGCGCGCAGCACCGAATCGCGGCCGGCGCGCAACGCATAGCCGAAGGGCGAGAACAGCACGCGGCGCAGCCACAGCACGCCGCCGCCCACGAGCAGCAGCGTGACCCAGTAGTAGATGCGCTTGTCGGACAGCCATCCGGCCGGCCACACGCCGGTCAAGCCGTTGCTGCCGCCGGTGAAGCTGTCCCATTGGTAGGTGATGGCCCAGGTGATCTGCGCGAAGGCGAGCGTGAGCATCGCCAGGTAGACGCCCGACAGCCGCACCGCGAACCAGCCATAGACGAAGGCGCCGATCGCGGCCACCAGCGGCGCGACGATCAGCGCCGCCTCCATCGGCAGGCCGCTCGCGCGCACCAGCAGCGCGGCGCCGTAAGCACCCAGCCCGAAGTAGGCCGCGTGGCCGAACGAATGCATGCCGGCCGGACCCATGATGAAGTGCAGGCTGGCCGCGAACAGCGCGGCGATCAGCAGGTCGATCAGCAGCACGGTGGTGTAGGGCGAGCTGGCGGTGAGCAGCGGCATCGCCACCAGCACCAGGCCGAACACGGCGGCGGCGATCAGGTAGCCCTTGCTGGCACGGCGCAGCGGCTCTTCCTGCATCCCGACGTAGCGGCTCGGCGCCTGCGGCCGGCCGAACAGGCCCCATGGACGCCACACCAGCACCACAGCCATCACGAGGAAGTCGACCACCAGCGTGAGTTTGGAGAAGGACACGCTGTAGCCGAGGATGTCGACCACGCCGAGCCAGATGCAGACCGCCTTGATCTCGGCGATCAGCAGCGCCGCGACATAGGCACCGGGCAGCGAGCCCATGCCGCCGACCACGACGACCACGAAGGCGGCGCCGATGGTGTTCAGGTCGAGTTCGAGCGTGGCGGGCTCGCGCGGCAACTGCAGCGCGCCGCCGAGGCCGGCGAGCAGCGCGCCCAGCGCGAACACCGCCGTGAACAGCCAGGCCTGGTTCACGCCCAGCGCGCTGACCATCTCGCGGTCCTGCGTGGCAGCGCGCACCAGCGTGCCGAAGCGCGTGCGCGTGAGCAGCAGCCACACCGCGCCCAGCACGACGGGGCCGACGACGATCAGGAAGAGGTCGTAGGCCGGAAATTGACGGCCCAGGATGGCGACCGAGCCCGACAGGCCCGGCGCCCGCGGGCCGAGGAGTTCATCGGGACCCCAGAGCCACAGCACGGCGTCCTTGATGACCAGCACCAGCGCGAAGGTCGCCAGCAGCTGGAAGAGTTCGGGCGCCTTGTAGATGCGCCGCAGCAGCACCATCTCGATCAGCGCGCCGAGGACCCCGACGGCCAGCGCCGCCAGCACCAGCGCGGGCCAGAAGCCGACGCCGGTGCCGAGGCGGTCCACCAGGGTGTAGGCGATGTAGATGCCCACCATGAAGAACGAGCCATGGGCGAAATTCACGATCCGCGTGACGCCAAAGATCAGCGACAGACCTGCCGCCACGAGAAACAGCGACGACGCGCTCGCCAGCCCGTTGAGCAGCTGGACGATGAAACCGGAAAAGCTCATGACCCGTCTCTGTCCCGATCAGTCGGTCGAACGCGACTTCTTGACGTCGGCAGCGCTGGGCTGGTACTTCGCGTCGGCGCCGTCCAGGTAGACGTAGTCGACCATCACGCCCTTGCCACCGTCGTTCTTGGTGCGGCCCACGAAGGCGCCCATGGTCGACTGGTGGTCTTCCGGACGGTAGGTGATCTTGCCCAGCGGCGTGTCGACCTGCAGGCCCTTGAAGGCCGCGACCAGCTGTTCGGTGTCGGTCGTCTTGGCCTTGGCGATGCCGGCGGCGGCCGACTTGATCATGCTGTAGCCGACGATCGAGCCGAGGCGCGGATAGTCCTTGAACTTGTCCTCGTAGGCCTTCTTGAAGGCCTGGTGCGCAGGCGTGGTGATGCCGTACCAGGGATAGCCGGTCACGATCCAGCCGTTCGGCGCTTCGTCCTTCAGCGGGTCCATGTACTCGGGTTCACCGGTCAGCACGCTGACTACCTCGATGCCCTTGAACAGGCCGCGCGTGTTGCCTTCGCGCACGAACTTCGACAGGTCGGGCCCGAAGAGCACGTTGAAGATGGCGTCGGGCTTGGCATCCGCCAGCGCCTGCGCCACGCTGCCGGCGTCGACCTTGCCCAGCGGCGTGGCCTGCTCGGCGACGAACTCGACGTCGGGCTGCGCGGCCTTCAGCAGCGTCTTGAACGCGGCCACGGCGGACTGACCGTATTCGTAGTTGGGGTACACGACGGCCCAGCGCTTCTTCTTCAGCTTGATGGCCTCGGGCACCAGCATCGCGGCCTGCATGTAGGTGCCGGGGCGCAGGCGGAAGGTGTACTGGTTGCCGCCTTGCCAGGTCATCTTGTCGGTCAGCGGTTCGCCGCCCAGGAAGAAGAACTTCTTCTGCTTGGCGAAGTCGGCCACGGCCAGGCCGGTGTTCGACAGGAAGGTGCCCGCGAGCATGTCGACCTTCTCGCGCGACACGAGTTCCTCGGCCACGCGCACCGCATCGCCGGGGTTCGCGTTGTCGTCGCGGCTGATCAGCTCGATCTTCTTGCCGTTGACGCCGCCGGCGGCGTTGATCTCGTCGATCGCGAGTTCCATGCCCTTCTTGTAGGGCTCGAGGAAGGCGGGCTGTGCCTTGTAGCTGTTGATCTCGCCGATCTTGATCACGCCCTGCGCATGCGCAGGAACGAGAGCGGTGGCGAGCGCGGCAACAGCGGCGGCGCTGAAGACATGACGCATGGGGTTCATCGAGAAGCTCCTTGGTGGTCGGAAAAAAAGGGGGGAAATCAACGCAGGCCGTCGAGGCCTTGAATCTCGGAAACCTTCAGGCCGCCGATGCGCGGCAGCGGACGGCCGCTGTCGGTCACGGCGACGGCCACGACGATCTCGCCGGCACGCGGCGCGTCGGACACGCGGGCTTCCATCGCATCGAAATGGCTGCGCACGAAGGCGGCGTCCTTGTGGCCGAGCGGCACGTCGATCGCGGTGCCGAGCGTGCCGCGCTTCTTGGCCGAAGGCACCAGCGCGGCGCCCTTCTCGACCGCCGCGCGCAACGGCGCGCCAAGCTTCGGATGCAGGATCGCGGCGGCATGTTCGAGCTCGCCCGACTCGCCGACGATCGCGGCCTTGCCGTAGCTCTGCGCTTCGCCCGGCGCGATGCCGAGGGCGGCGACGGCCTTCTGGCCCAGCAGCGCGCCCAGTTCTTCGCCGATGGCGATCAGCTCGTCGAGGTTCTCGCTGTAGCGGCCGGCATACGGGTTCTCGATCACCGCGATGGCGACGGCACGGCGCGTCGGCGGGTCGATGGTCTGGCCCATTTCCTTGCGGACTTCGTCGACTTGCACGATGAGTTTGCGGATGTTGGCGGTCATGTTTGTTCCTTGTCTTCGTGGCTCAGCGGAGGCCGTCCCACTTGCTGATGTCTTCCGCGCGCAGGCCGCCCACGCGGTCGTGCACGCGGTAGCCGGTGCTCATCGCGAGGATGAACACGATCTCGTCCGAGGCCGGCGCGCCCGGCACGCGGACCTCGATCGCATCGAACTGGCCGCGCACGTAGCTCGCGTTGATGTTGGTCAGCGGCACGTCCAGCGCCGCACCCGGAGGGCCGACCTTCTTGGTCGACGGCACGATCGACAGCGCGTTGCCGGGCTGGCCGGTCTTGTCCTCGGCCTTGCCCTGCCGGTAGGCATCGCGGTCGCCCTTCCAGCCGAGCAGCTCGCGCATCGCATAGCCGCCGGGCACATGCCACAGCGCGCCATGTTCGAGCTCGCCGGCCGCACCGACGATGGCACCCTTGCCGTAGGTGGCGATCTGCTCGACCGGCACGTCCATGGCAGCCCGCAGGCGGTGCGCCATGTCGACACCGACCGGATCGAGCAGTTTCATCATGGGAAGGATGTCGGGCTCATAGCGGCCCGCATAGGGATTGGTCAGCACCACGCCGACGGCACCACGCACCAGCGGCGTTGCGGCGCGCGGGCCGAACTCGTGGTGGATGTGCTCGACATGGGTGAAGACACGACGGATATCGATCATGGGAATTGCCTTGCTTTTCATTAAGCAAATACTGAACCAACTGCATGCGCCGGTCGACCCGGGAGCGCCGGATCTGCGGCAGGGCTGGAGCATAAAGGGTCGACGATGCGCCACTGCCCCTGGCAGGCCAGCACGGCCGACCAGATCAGGCCTTCGCGCTGCAACGCGGCCGCGCGCTCGGCGCCTGCGTCCAGCGCACGCCGTACCTGCGCCGACGCGAGCGGCGCGACGTCCACCGTGACCGGGATGGCGCCCAGGTCGCTCTGGTCCTTGCATTCGTTCGCGGGTCGTCGCGTGATGCCGGCGTCGTCGACGTCGACCGCGTTCGCGATGACGGTCGCCGCGGCATCGGCCTGCGCCGCGGTGGCGGCGAGCACCGTCACGCTGTCGGCGATGCCGAGTGAAAAACTGCGGCCGCGCCAGCCGCTGGTCGCGACGCCACGCACCGGCTGGTCGGCAGTCAACTCGAAGGCGCCGTCGAGCGGCAGGTCGCCACGGTCGCGCGGGTCGAAGCGCGCCAGGTCGGCGAACACTCCGACGCGCACCGACGCATCGGGCGCGAGATGCAGCGCGATGTCGCCGCCGTTGTTGAGCCAGGCGCGCGTGACGCCAGGCCGCTGATAGCACGCGATGAGTTCCTGCGCGACCGCGCCGGCCACCGCCGCCATCGGCGTGATGAAACTCGCACGAAAAGGTGCGCAGGCCGCCCACATCCGTTGCGCCACCGGGCCGCGCAGGGTGTGCGCCGCACCGACCGGCTGCCGCAGTTGCGCCAGCTCGGCCACGAGTTCGTCGAGCAGCGGAATGAATCGCTGCCATGCCGCTTCGTGCGACGCGCCAACGGCCGCGGCATCGCCCTCGGCCTGGGCCACGATGTCGATCGGGCCGTGGCTGAAATGCCAGCGGCCGCCGTCGAGCTGGATGCGCTCGGCCGGCATCTCAGAGCCCTCCGGCGCCGCAATGCAACGCACGGCGCACGAAACAGGCACCGCCGAATGCCAGGAACACCGCGGAACCGGCTTCGCCGGGCCGCTGGTGTTGCCCCCGGCAGTGGGTTGGCGGAGCGACACGCAGTGCGCGCAGCCTGGGGGCGAGCTTCATCTCAGCCGAGCATCGGTGGCTGGCCGAGGGGCCACGGATTGGCCGGATCGATCGCCAGCCACTGGCGCGCCTGCGGCGCACCGTCGTCCTGCCAGGCACCGCGCGCCAACGCCTGTTCGAGCGGGAACACGTGTTCCATGTGGCCGCCGAGCGCGGCATAGTCTTCGAGCCGCATGCTGAACTCGATCGGCGCCACGATGGCCGGCGTGGGCACCGTGCCGAAACTGTTGTCGGGCATGCGCATGACGTCGACCATCACCGTGATGCCGCCACCCGGCCACACATAAGCGGGCGCACCGCCGCAGGTCACGTTGACCAGCGCCTGCTTGATGGCGCGCGTCAGCAGTACCGGGTTCTCGCTCACGCCGGCACGCAGGCTGCCGCCGGCACCGCACAGGAACAGCACGGTGCACAGCGACGGTTCGCAGTTCTCGCCGATGCGCTCGACGATGCGGCGCACCGCGTCGGGCATCGGCTGTTCGACCGGCTGCAGCGCGTCGTCGAGCACGTACCACTGCGCATGCTCGCCGGTGGTCGATGTCATCAGCAGGCGCAGGCCCGGCTTGGCGACGCCCTCTTCCCAGCTCTCGATGATCGTCAGGGGGTCGGCGATGTCGGTGCCGCCCCAGCCGTTGCCGGGGTTGGCCACCTGGAAGTAGCGGCCCGGCGTCGACTTGCGGCCACGCATCTGGATGCCCGAAGTCGGCATGTCGAGGCAGCGGCCGGCCTGGTGCTCGGTGAGCACGCCGGTGATGTGGTCATCGACCACCACCACCTCGTCGGCCACGCCGGCGAACTGGCGCGCGAAGATGCCGACCGCCGCGGAGCCGCAGCCCACGCGCATGCGCTGCTCCTCGACCCCGTTGACGATGGGCGCCTTGCCGGCCTGGATGACCAGGCTCGAACCGCCATCGATCACGCATTCGACCGGCTTCTTGTTGCCCAGCAGCTGCATCATCTCGGCCGTCATGCGGCCTTCCTTCTTGCTGCCGCCGGTGAGGTGGTGAACGCCGCCGAGCGACAGCATCTGCGACCCGTACTCCGCGGTGGTGACATGGCCCACGACCTCGCCGCGGTAGCGCACATTGGCCTGCTCGGCGCCGAGGAAGCGGTCGGTGTCGATCTTCACCTTGAAGCTGCAGTAGCTGAAGATGCCTTCGGTGACGACCGTGACCATGTCGACGCCACGGGCCTTCGAGGCCACGATGAAGGGCGCCGGCTTGTAGTCGGGGTAGGTGGTGGACGAGCCCACGCCGGTGACGAACACCTCGTCGGCATGCAGCAGGTCGCCATTCCAGTCCGGATCGGCGGCCGCAGCTCCGGCGGCCACGCCCTCTTCCGGTGCCTCGACGCCAGCCATGCCAGCAGAACGGGCAAATGGCACCAAAGCGGGCGCCTCGCTCGCGACCGCGCGGCGCAGCAGCACGACCGGATCGACCCGCACCAGCACGCCGTCGCGGTTGGCGTAGCGGTCGCAGGCGCCGGTGCGTCCATCGGAGATCTGGCACAGCACCGGGCAGGCATTGCACTCGACCTTGGCCGTGCTCATGCGCTCGTTGCGCAGCGGCGCCCTGCCCTGTGCGGCCGCTGGCAGCACGGGCACGTCCATGCCCGGCAATCCGTCTGTCTTGGTGTGTTCGGTCATCGCGGAAAATCTCGTGGTTTGACTGTGCCGGCAGGCCCGAAAGCTGCTTGTGATGGGCCGGTCGTTTGTGTAGCATTCACTCCACTTTCATGTTGTAAACGCTACATTCAAAAATCAATGTAGCAAATGCAGTGCCAGCAAGCAACGGGCGTTTCCACCGGGGCGGCACGGCAAGAGCCAGAATCACGTCCGACCGCGAAGCCACGGGGCGCCGCGAGCCCGTCCACTGAACCAACGCAGATATCCGTATGAGTGCCTTCAACGAAGAAACCGTTCTCTCCGTCCACCACTGGACCGACCGCCTGTTCACGTTCACGACCACGCGCGACCCGTCGCTGCGTTTCTCGAACGGCCACTTCACGATGATCGGCCTGCGCGTCAACGACAAGCCGCTGCTGCGCGCGTACAGCATCGCCAGCGCCAACTACGAGGAATACCTCGAGTTCCTGAGCATCAAGGTCGACGAAGGCCCGCTGACGTCACGCCTGCAGCACATCCAGGTCGGCGACAAGATCATCGTGGGCCGCAAGCCCACCGGCACGCTGCTGATCGACTACACGCTGCCGGGCAAGCGCCTGTACCTGTTCGGCACCGGCACCGGCCTGGCCCCCTTCATGAGCATCATCCGCGACCCGGAGACCTACGAGAAGTTCGAGAAGGTCATCCTGGTGCACGGCGTGCGGCAGATCGACGAACTGGCGTACCACGACCTCGTGACCGACCATCTGCCCAAGCATGAATTCCTGGGCGAGCTGATCGAGAAGCAACTGCTCTACTACCCGACGGTGACGCGCGAGGAATTCCGCAACATGGGCCGCATCACCGAACTGGTCGAGAGCAACAAGCTCACCGACGACCTCGGCCTGCCGCCGATCAACGCCGCCGAAGACCGCGTGATGCTGTGCGGCAGCCCGGGCATGCTGGTCGACCTGAAGCACATGCTGGAGGCGCGTGGCTTCAAGGAAGGCAACACGTCCACCCCTGGCGATTTCGTCGTCGAACGCGCCTTCGCCGAAAAGTAAATGGCGACTGCCCGCCGCGCTGCGCTCAAGCCTGCGACCCGCCGCACCGGCGTGCGCGAGGCCGCGGCGCAGGCCACGCGCGACAACATCCTGCGCGCGGCGACCAAGGTGTTCGCCAAGTACGGCTACGACGGCGGCAGCGTCGAGAAGATCTCGAAGGCCGCCAAGTCGTACGACCGGATGATCTACTACTACTTCGGCAGCAAGGAAGGCCTGTTCATCGCGGTGCTCGAAGGCATCTATCGCCGCATGGACGAGGCCGAGGCGGCGCTCGAACTCGACACGACGCGACCGGTCGAGGCGCTGACGGCGGTGATCCGCTTCGTACTCGGCTACTACCGGCGCAACCCGGAATTCGTCACGCTGCTCAACACCGAGAACCTGCACAAGGGCCGGCACATCGCGAAGTCGCTGCGCGCGAGCGAATACTCGTCGCGTGCGATCGCCATCGTGCGCGAGCTGATCGCCGCAGGCGCCGCGCAGGGCCTGTTCCGCAGCGACCTCGCACCGCGCGACGTGTACCTGCTGATCACCGCGACCGGCTACTTCTACACATCCAACCGCCACACACTGACGGCCTTCCTCGGCGAGCCGCTGGAGAACGCCGAGTCGGTGGCACACTGGGAAGATTTCGTGATCGAGACCGTGCTGCGCACCGTGCGCGCGGACGATTCCCAAGAACAAACATCCCCCACCAACGAGGCCCCCACATGGCAGAAATCGCCGCCGGCGGAAAGTCCGGCAAAGTCGTCATCAAGAACATAGGTCTGCTGCTCTCGGGCGACATCGACAAGCCGGTGCTGGACGCCGACACCATCGTCGTCAACGATGGCCTGATCGTCGCGGTCGGCAAGGAGAAGGACTGCGATCTCGAAGGCGCGAAGACCGTCGTCGACGCGCGCAAGACCTGCGTCGCGCCCGGCCTGATCGACAGCCACGTGCATCCGGTGTTCGGCGACTGGACGCCGCGCCAGAGCCAGCTCGGCTGGATCGATTCGATGATGCACGGCGGCGTGACCACCATGATCTCGGCCGGCGAAGTCCACCTGCCCGGCCGTCCCAAGGACATCGTCGGACTGAAGGCGCTGGCCATCACGGCGCAGCGTTCGTTCGACAACTTCCGCCCGGGCGGCGTGAAGGTGCTGGCCG
>CAIQMJ010001142.1 GCA_903872875.1 uncultured Variovorax sp. | reverse complement strand
CGTCGGCGTAGACCGGCGACATCATCATGTCCATGAAGGGTGACTTGCCCGGCTTGTCGAACTTGTTCGCGGGCACCATGGGGTCGTTGTAATACAGGATCTTCTTGCCATTGGCGGGATCGACGTCGCCGGCCTTGAGGCCGGCTGTGATATGCCGCCGGGTGGCGTCCTCGCCCGATTCGTTGGCGGGCGCGGCAGCAGCGGGAGTCGCCGCTTGCGGCGATGCCATCCCACTGGCACCCGAAGGCATGGCTGGCATGCCGGCACCGTGGCGCATGCCCAGTGCGTAGAGGCCGTAGCCGGCGGCACCCAGCACGCCGGCAGTGACGAGGGCCATCACGAGGTTTTTGGTTTTCATGGGAGGTCTCGCGGTGGTGGTCAGGGTTGGGGTGCGGCCGTGCCGTGGCCGACCGGCACCAGGTAGTTCAGTTGTGCCCAGAGGCGTGCCGCGCCCATTTCCAGGCGCAGGCGCTCGATGCGTGTGTCAATCTCGGCGCGGCGTGCTTCCAGCACCGCGGTCAGGGTGCCCGCGTTGCCGCGGTAGGCGGCGATCGTGGCGCGCGTGCGCTCGGTGGCCAGTGGCAGCAGCGAGTTGTCGTAGCGGGTCAGGCGCTCGCGGTCGCTGCGCCATTCCTGCAGCATCGCCAGTGCTTCGGCCACATGGGCTCGCGTGGCCTCTTCGCGTTCGGCGCGCTTCTGCTCGACGCCGGCCAGCTTGGCCGACAGTTCGCGGTCCTGGCGGTTCTTCTGATCCCACTGCAGCGGAATCGAGACATTGAGCGAGACCATGTTCGAGTACGCCGATCCGCGCTGGCTGTACATCAACTCGACGCTCACATCGGTCTTCTTGTTGGCTTGCGCGAGGTCCGCCTCTGCCTGCGCGACTTCTTCCTGCTTTTGCATCACCGCGATTTCAGGGTGGTGGGCCAACTGGGTTTCCAGATCCTGCGGACTCAAGCGAACCGCATCCAAGTCCGGTGCCTGACCGAGGGGATCGTTTGCGGCGGAGCCTATCCAGCGCGCCAGTTGCGTGCGGGCCGTGGCGACCTGGCGCTCGGCCTGCTCGATGCGGTCGTCGATCTGGGCGACCGCCGATCGAGCGGCGAACACGTCGGCTTGGGCACCACGCCCACCCCGGTAGGCGGCATCGGCGGCGTCGATCTGCAGGCGTGCTTCGTCGCGCTGGGAGACCAGCACGTCGCGCACGCGCTCCTGGTAGAGACGGTCCAGCCAGGCCATCGCGGTGTCGCGCTGCAGGTTGGCAAGCGCAAGGCGGCGCCCGGCCTCGGCAACTTCGGCCTCGCGCTCGAAGCGCCCGGCGCGGGCCTTGAGCTTGTCTTCGCGCGTGAACTCCTGCATCACGCCGACCGAGCGCATGGTCATGAAGTCGCGCGTCAGGCTGAATCGATCGGCCCCGTTGACAGGCAGGTTGTTGATACCGAGCTTCAGGGTGGGATCGGGCCGCTGTCCGGCGGCGACGGCCATGTCCCGGGCGGCCGAAGCCGTCGCATCCTGAGCCACGAGCGCGCGAGAACGGTCCTGCGCCAGACGCAGCGCCTGGTCGAGCGTCAGAGTGTCGGCGGCATGGACTGCACCGGCGCCCGTGGCAAGCGCCGCCGCGATTCCGACGGCGAGCCTGCGCCATGGCACAGCACTGCCGGGCGTGCGGAAAGAAAAAGAGTCGATGAACATGAGATCTCCGGTTGACGAACGCAATCAGGTCGAACGGAGCTTGTGCGGGTGCGAGCGGAAGCTCGCGGGCACGCGCAAGCGCGACCGATAGGTCTGGTGCAAGTCGGCTCAGGCCGGCCACACCAGCATCAGGAGATCAAATGCGAAAACAGCAGTGCAGGATGGCGTGTGGCGGAGAGGCCGCGACGCGCTTGAATTTCGAGTCGGCCGAAGGCCAACCATGCCCGAGAGGCTCGGGTTGCACACGAAGGGTGTAGAGGGTCGCCAGCAGCGCCGCAGGTACGGTCGGGGCCGATGCGTGGTCGGCACTTTGCTGGCCGAAACGACAGTGCTCGGCGCACAGGTTGGCGGCGCTGTCGTCGATCTGGTCACAGCCGGTCATCGCGGCCATGTCTGACGTCACGGACGTATCGGACGACACGCCCATCGCCTCATCTTCCGGCATCGTTGCGACGGATGCGCCCATGGTCATCGTCGGGAGTGACTGCGGCGCGCCCGTCAGTACCGGGCAGGCATAGGCAGCGATGGCCATCTGACCGAAGACCAGCACGCCGAGCATCAGCCGGCAAACGAATCGCCTGAACGCACGCGGAATCGTCATGCGACCACCTCGCCAGCACGGCCACGTGCTTGACGACGGCCCCGCGCAAAAGCAGCGCGTTGGCCGGCGAAGCTCGCATCGGCCGGGGCCGGGTCGGAGCTCTGATCCCCAGTCAGGGCGGCAATGATCGAGCATGCGGAGCCGTCTGATGCCCGGGCGCAACAATCGGCCAAATCCTCCAGCGCCGCAGCCATCGATTGCAGGTCGGCCACGCGCTCCCGGATCTCCGCGACGCGTTCGCGCGTGATCTCTCGAACGCGCAATTGGTCGCGCGTGCTGCTCAGAGACATGAGTTCAGCGACATCTTCCAGCGAGTATCCCAGTGCCTGGGCCCGCTTGATGAAGCGCAAACGACGAACATCGTCGTCCGAGTATTGCCGGAAGCCGCCATCCACCCGATTCGGTGCCGCCAGCAATCCACCGCGCTGGTAATAGCGCACCGCCTCGACGCCAACGCCTGCCGCGTCGGCGAGTTTGCGTATGGTGAATGCGTGGGTCGGCATGGGAAAGTAAACAGGTTCAGGCGGTCAAATGGAGGATAAAAACTATCTCTGTTGTTTGGTACGCAGTTTAGGTGGCTTTGTCAGCGCATGTCAACACGGGGCCGCAAGCAACTGAATTGGGGTGGATTGAGTTCTTGCCGGGACGCCGGTGTCATGTGCAGTGTCCGTGACCGCCATCAGCCGGGGCCGCACCATGGCACAAAGCTCCCGCAGGTCGGCCTCGACCTGGACACGCAGCGTAGCCGATCGAAGACCTGCTAGCCGAACGGAAGGTAGGCACTCCCAGCCCGCGGCCCGAATCATGGCCCGATGAGCGAAAATGGTTATCGTTCTTATTTGTGGCGGACTGAAGAATGAAGCGCTTGCTATTGATTCTGTGGGTTGGACTGTGTTTTTTGGGCTCTGCCACCGCGCAGACCCCCCCTGCTGGAGCCGACGAAGGGCCGCGCCAGCTATGGCAGCTCCTGGACTATGTCGCCGTGGACTACGGTGGCGCGGTCGACAAGGGCGCCGTCGTTAGTGAGTCGGAATATGCGGAGATGCGAGATTTCACCGCCAATGCGGTGACCCAGGCGCGCAGCCTTCCTGCGCATGCCTCCAAGGACACGGTAGTCGCAGCTGCCACCAAACTGCAGGCGGCCGTCTCCAGCAAGGCAGATGGCGCAGAGGTCGCGCGCCTGGCCCATGAAGCGGAAGCGCTGCTGGTGGCCGCCTATCCCATTCCCGTGGCACCGAAGTCCCTGCCAGACCTCAAGCGAGGCGCGGCGCTCTTCCAAGCCCAGTGCGCATCCTGTCACGGCACGGCCGGCGCAGGCGACGGACCACTCGCAGCCAAAATGGAGCCACCGCCCATCGCCTTCACGGACCGGGAACGTGCCCGCTCGCGAAGCCTCATGGCGCTCTATCAAGTCGTCTCCCAGGGCGTTGCCGGCACGGCGATGCCAAGTTTTGCCGGGCTGCCCGATGAAGACCGCTGGGCACTCGCGTTCTTTGCCGGCACGCTTTCGCATGACCCTGGCATGCGCGAACGAGGCGAGCAGCTGTGGAAACATGATGCCGCGGCCCGCAAGGAATTTGCCGACCTGGCTGCGGTGACCACGGTCACCGAGGCTGCAGCGGCTGGCCGAATCGGCCCGGACGCGGCCCGTGATCTGACGGCCTTCCTGCGAAGCCAACCTGGGGCCGCGTCCGCGGCGGGAAACGCCGGTGGGTTGACCCTTTCCCGCACGCGCCTTGACGAGAGCCTGGCCGCAATTCGCAAGGGCGACAAGCCGGCGGCCACACGGCTGGCGCTCTCCGCCTATCTTGATGGCTTCGAGCCGCTGGAGCCCTCGCTTGGCGCGCGCAACAAGGCGCTCCTGACAGAGGTGGAGAACGGCATGCTGGCCTATCGCTCGGCCATTGCCACCGGCACGCTGGCCCAAGCCGAAACCGCAGCTCAGAAGCTGGACTATCTCTTTGCCGAGGTGGAAAAGGAACTCGGTGGCGAATCGGCGGCACCGCTCACCACCTTCCTGGGCTCGCTGACGATCTTGCTGAGGGAAGGGCTCGAGGCGCTGTTGATCGTCGTCGGCATGGTGGCCTTCCTGAAAAAAGCCGATCGGCCGGACGTCTTGCGCTACGTGCACGGCGGCTGGATCGTGGCTCTGGCCGCCGGCGGGCTGACTTGGGCCGTGGCGACCTATTTCGTGAACATCAGTGGGGCGAGCCGTGAGGTGACCGAAGGGCTCTCGTCGCTCTTCGCTGCACTCGTGTTGCTGAGCGTGGGCTTGTGGATGCACCAGAAGAGCACCGCCGGCCGCTGGCAGGCCTACCTCAAGGACAAGCTGTCCTCGGCCATGTCGAAGCGCTCGGCGTGGGCCTTGTTCGGTCTTTCGTTCATTGCGGTCTACCGCGAGGTCTTTGAGACGGTGCTCTTTTACTCGGCGCTGTCGGCTGATGGAAATGGCGATGCGCTGTTGGGCGGTCTGGGCTTGGGCGTCGCTCTTTTGGCGGTCCTCGCCTGGGTGATGCTGAGGACAAGCGCCCGGATGCCGATCGGGAAGTTCTTCAGCATCAGTTCGTTCCTGGTCGCTGTGCTCGCCGTGGTCCTGGCCGGTAAGGGCGTCGCGGGGCTGCAGGAAGCTGGCTGGCTGGGCGCCAGTCCGATCATGGCGCCCCGGATTGAATTGCTGGGCATGTACCCGTCCACCGAGACCGTGGTGGCGCAGATCGTCGTTCTGCTGATCGCAGTGTCGGGTTTCGCGTTGAACGCATACCGAGGCCGGCGGTTGCAGCCGGCATGACCTTCGGGAGGCGCAGGGCGACGGCTGACCTCATGCGCTGGCGTTGCGCCGAGCCGTTTGCGATGCCTCGCGCAGGATTTCTCGGCCGCCGTTCGCAGCGATCCCGGCGACGATGACGCCCAGCACCAGGTCCGGGATGTTCGAGCCGAGCCACATGACCAGCACTCCGGACAGCACAATCGCGCCATTGACGATGGAGTCGTTGTTGGTGAAGATTGCCGACGCTTGGAAGTTCACATCCTCGCCGCGATGGCGGCGCAGCAATCTGAGGCACACCAGGTTCAAGGCCGCGTTCAGCGCGGCCATCGCCATCATGGCTGGGCCGACAGGCGCTTCCCCTCCAGCGAAGCGGCGCAGGACGTCCAACAGCAGCAGTGCGGCCAGGCCGATGAGCAAAAAGCCCGACAGCCGCGCCGCCCTCACCTTGACCATTGGCGCGCGGCCGACCGCGTACAGGCTGACCGCATAGACCGAAGCGTCGGCAAGATTGTCCAGCCCGGCCCCCATCAGCGCGGTCGAGGCGGCCCACATGCCGAAGCCGATGCCCGCGGCGGACTGACCCAGGTTGATCAGCAACACGGCCCGCAAGATCTTGCGGTCCGCTTCATTGCTTGCGTCCAGGCGGTCGAGGTCGTCGTTCTCGTTTTCAGCCATGAGTTGTTTCCGTTACCCGCTGATCTTTGGCACCACCGCCGCAGTGCTCTTCGGCGGGCTTGCGGCCGGCTGGCCCTATTTTCCGACGGTGCCGCTCACGGTGGCTGCCGCGCTGGCTTGGAGGATGAGCAACGTTGCGGAGGTTGCGGCGCAGGTCGTGCGGCTCGCTCTGGCTCCGCTGGGCCACGCCCTCGGCCGTACCCCGCCTCAGAACGTCGGCACGGGGCGCTTTGGCGTGATGGAGCGCGGCACGTGGCCCTCGGAGCTCGACCCGATCACTTTCCAGCGCCGATGACGCCCTCGAGCTTCAGGCGGGCTCGGCCAAGCTGTTGAGAATGCCGCACTCGCGGGAGGTTCGGGCGCTGTCGCAGGAGCGCCGCAGATCCATCAGCTCGCGCTCGAGCTCGCGCAATTCCTTCATCTTGGCCCGGACCTGGGCGATGTGGGAATCGACCAACGCATTCACCTCGCCGCAGTCCAGCTCCGGCCGGTCCCGGAAGTTCAGCAGCTGACGGATTTCCTCCAGCGTCATGTCCTTGGCCCGGCAACGGCGGATGAACAGCAGGCGCTCCAAATGAACTTCATCGTAGAGCCTGAAGTTGCCCACACTGCGTGCAGGCTCGGGCAGCAGGCCTTCCGACTCGTAGAAGCGCACGGTCTGCACCGGGCAATCCGCCTTCTCGCCCAATTCACCGATCCGCATCATGGTTGCTCCTCCGGAAAAGCTTGACTCTATACCTACTAGAGGTTGTCCAATGATGGCATCCGGGGGAAAGCCCTGTCAAT
>CAIQMJ010001141.1 GCA_903872875.1 uncultured Variovorax sp. | reverse complement strand
GCCGTAGTCCTTGCTGCGCTGGTCGGTGTTCTGGATCAGCAGCGCGATCGGCGTGCCGGTCGTCTTGCCCTCGTACACGCCGGACAGGATCTGCACCGCATCGGGCTCCTGCCGCTGGGTGACATGGCGGCTGGTGCCGGGGCGGCGGCGGTCGAGGTCGCCCTGGATGTCGGCCTCGCTCAAGGCCATGCCGGGTGGGCAGCCGTCGATCACGCATCCGATCGCCGGGCCATGCGATTCGCCGAAGTTGGTGACTGCGAAAAGGGTGCCGAAGGTGTTGCCGCTCATGGGGCGGGATTATCCCCACAAAGGCGCACGCGCCCTGTCGCGAGCCCTTTGCGCAGGAACGGTTTATGCGTGCTGCGGCGCAGCATCCCCACTTCGAGAAGGAGCGCCCCATGCTGGACCGTGCCGTGACCAAGTTCTCCCACGTGAAGCCCGGTGACACAGAGTTCGTCCCGGGCGGGTTGCGCGACTTCTTTCTGTACCGCGATCTCGGCGTCGCCGAGGCCACCAACGGCAAGGTCATCGCGCATCTGGTGAAGGCCAACATGGCACCGGAAACGGGCACGGGCTGGCACCGCCACGAGGCGGACTTCCAGATCGTGATCATGACCAAGGGCTGGGCCAAGTTCATGTACGAGGACAAGGAAACGCTGGTCGAGGCCGGCGACGTGGTGCACCAGCGCCCGGGCATCCGCCACTACCTGTTCGACTATTCGCCGGACATGGAATACCTGGAGATCGTCTCGCCGGCCGACTTCAGGAGCGTGGACTGCGAACCTGCCGCAGAAGTGCCGGCGCCGACGCCCTGGAAGTAAGCACGGCCCGCGGGCTCCATGCCCCTGATGCGAACACGCTCAAATTTCAGGACTTCCTGAAACTACAGCATCCGGCAACAATCACCGGATGCACCGTATCTCCGCTGAACTTCCTCCCCTCAACCGCCAGTTCGTCGCGCACTTCGGCGAGATGGGCAGCAAGTGGGGCATCAACCGCACGGTCGGCCAGATCTATGCGCTGATCTTCATTTCGCAACGCGCGCTGAATGCGGACGAGATCGGCGAGCTGCTGTCCTTCTCGCGCTCCAACGTGAGCATGGGGTTGAAAGAGTTGCAGTCATGGCGACTGGTGAGACTGCGCCACCAGGCCGGCGATCGCCGCGAGTACTTCGAGGCACCGGCCGACGTGTGGGAAATTTTTCGTGTGCTGGCCGAGGAGCGCCGGCGCCGCGAGATCGAGCCCACGCTGTCGATGCTGCGCTCCGCCCTGCTCGAGGAAGCGACGACCGACGAAGAGCGTCACGCGCAGCAGCGCATGCGCGAGATGCACGACCTGATCGACCGGCTGATGAAGTGGTTCGACGACGTGCAGCGGCTGGCACCGGAGACTGCGATGCAGCTCATGGGCATGGGTGCGACGGTGACGAAGGTGCTGGGGTTGAAGGACCGGCTGACGGGTGGGAAGGCGAAGAAGAAACCGGCTGAAGGCTGAGGCCCGGGCTTCGTTGATGGTTATCTGGGTTGCTGCGCTCAGCGATTCGGCGGTTCAACAGGAGCGTTCTTAGGTGATGGGGAGGCGTCGCCCGACACGCGCGTTGGGCATCCGCGCTGCGCCTGTTGGGTATTACGTCGAGGTGCACGCGCCCATCGATCACCCCGAAGCGCCCGGTATGCGGTATGGGCCAGGCGATTCCCTTCTGCGCCGCCGAGGAGCGCAGCTTCAGGCGGATCAG
>CAIQMJ010001140.1 GCA_903872875.1 uncultured Variovorax sp. | reverse complement strand
TTACGAAGGCCGCGTCGATCTGGGCAACACCCAGCCTGGAGATGGCGTCCGATACAAGGGCAGAGGGTTGCTCCAGCTGACTGGGCGCTCCAACTACCGAACGATGGGCCAGCGTCTCGGCCTTGAACTGGAAGACCATCCGGAACTCGCAGCCCAGCCTGTACTGTCATTGACCATTGCCTGCGAGTTCTGGAAGAAGAACCGCATCAATGCCGTCTGCGATGCAGACGATGTAGTCAGGGTCACGAAGATCGTCAATGGCGGCACGAACGGCCTGGACGACCGGCGGACGTTGACGTCTCGCGCAAAAACAGCAATTGCCCGGCTGGAAGGTTTTGTACTCGCAGGAGAGCTGCCGCCCGCCAAGGATCAGCCTGTGCTGCGTCGCGGGTCCAAAGGGGATTCTGTCGGCAACTTCCAGCGCCTGCTTCGGGCCCAAGGATTCATGGTCGCGGTAGACAACGACTTTGGCGCCGGTACCGAAGTGGCTGTTGCCGCGTTCCAGAAGCAGCAAGGCCTCATCCCTGTCGACGGCATCGTCGGCAGGGAGACCTGGTCGGCAATGCTCGAATCACCGAAACGCTGACCGCGCTGGCCGAATGCGCTGCGTCGAGCCTATGCGATAGAAGCCAACGCGTGAGAAACAACCTCCTGACGCTTCACCGCTAGCCGCGTTCGGCGGGGCCGTTCTCGTCGCCATCCTCGCCGTCTTCGCGGCCGTCGTCGGCGTCGCTGTCGGCGAGCTCGTCGACGCTCGCGGCGTCGAGGTCCTCGATGGAGGTTGCGACATCCATCGCATCCTTCGGAAAGACGCCGATGCGGTCAGGCATGACATCGGCATCGTCGATCGGTGCTGCCGCGTCTGCGGACCCACGTTCGCCCGTGCCGGCCGCGTCGCTCGTCGCATCGTGGGCAATGGGAAAGGCGCCTTCGTCGCCTTCGTCGATTGCGGTGTGGTTCAGGTCGGTCTGCACATCGCTGCCGCTGTCGCTGCTGTCGCTTGGGCCGAGGGCGTCGACGTCGGTTCCTTTCGGCTGTGCAGGTGCGTGCTCGCCGCCGAGGATGCTGCTTTGTGCCATGGACTTGTCCTTTCGGTAATGCATTGACGATCGGTCTGCACCCTGCCGGCCATCCGCAACGGCGCCTGTGAGAACCGGCCCACGCACGCTGTCGGCCAGTGAAGCGTCTGCGTGCGTCTCAGACAGTCACGCGGAGCAGTTCCGGAAAACACTCCCGCAGCGCGCCGGCGGGCATCGGCCTGCCGAAGAAGAAGCCCTGCAGATCGGTGCACCCGTTGGCAGAGAGGAAATCACGCTGCGCTGCGTTCTCGACGCCTTCCGCCACCACACGCAGGCCCAGATGGCGGCCCAGGTCGAGCAGCGTGCGCACGATGCGCTCCGCCTCCGGACTGGTGTCCATGTTCGACACGAAGGACCGGTCGATCTTGATGATGTCGGTCGGGAACTGGAGCAGATGGCTCAGCGATGCATAGCCGGTGCCGAAATCGTCCAGCGCGATGCTCATGCCGAACCGGCGCAGTTCGTGCAACGCGTGCCGGATGGCGTCCGTGTCCTGAAGCAGCACGGTTTCGGTGATCTCCAGCACCAGCTGGCGAGGTTGCAGGTCGTGCTGGAGCACCAGCCGAATGATGTTGCCGACCAGTTCGCGCTCGTTGAACTGCCGAGCCGACACGTTGGCGGCAAAGTGAAGATGATCGGCCCACTGGGCGGCTTCCTTGCAGACGGTTTCCAGGACCCACTGGCCGATATGGACGATCAGTCCGGTGTCTTCCGCCACGGGAATGAACTGCTCCAGCGTCCACGGGTTCCTGTCCGGGTCCTTCCAGCGCAGCAGCGCCTCGAAGCCGGTCGGTTCACCCGTGACGGCCGACATGATCGGCTGGTAGTGGAGCTCGAAGCCGTCGTCGTGCAACGCGTTGCGCAACGCGTCTTCCATGAGCCGCCGCGTCTCGACCTGCGCAGCCATGTGCGGCGCAAAGTCGCTCCATGTCGCCCGGCCCTCCGCCTTGGCGGTATAGAGCGCGAGGTCGGCGTTCATGAGCAGCGTATCGGGGTCGATGCCGTCGTCGGGCACGAAGGTGATGCCGATGCTGACCTGCGTGCTGGTGTAGTAGCCATCAAGGTCGCAAGGCATGTTCACCGCATGCGCAAGGCGTTTGGCGAGCGCATGAACCTCGTCGCGCGAGGAGATGTCGCGCTGCAGGACCGCGAATTCGTCGCCACCCAGCCGCGCGACCAGATCGGTCTTGCGGATCGTCTGGCGCAAGCGCGCGCCGATGGTCTTCAGCAGGATGTCGCCAGCCGGATGGCCCAGCGTGTCGTTGATGTTCTTGAAGTTGTCGAGGTCGAGCAGCAGGATGGCCGAAGACTTGCCCG
>CAIQMJ010001139.1 GCA_903872875.1 uncultured Variovorax sp. | reverse complement strand
TCCAGCAGGGGCACTTCGTCGGAACTGAACGTTCCTGGCTCGGCATCGTAAATGGCCAGTGCGCCGATGATCTCGCCCTGGACGCGGAGCGGGCAGGCGATACCGGATCCATCGCTGGGTAGATGACCACGCCAGACCGCATATCCCGCGTCAGTGAGCATGTGCCGAACCATGCAGCTCTGCCCTGCGCGTATCGCCGTCGCGGCAGCACCCTGGCCTCGAGGCGAATCGGCCCATGTGGTGACCAGGGAGCGCAGAGTCGCGAGTCCGCCGGGATAGCCGCTCTCCGCCATGGCGCGCAGCGATCTGCCCGGATCATTCTCGGCGTACCACACCACCGCAGTGCTATAGCCTCCGTCCCGCACGATCGCTGCACACATGCTTTCGAGCAAGGTCTGCTCGTCGCCTGCACGGAGCATCGCGTGGTTGCCCGCGCTGAGCGTGCGCAGCGCGCGGCTGACATTTTCCAGGTCCCGAACGCGTTGCTCGAGTTCTTCGTTGAGGGTTTCGATCTTTTCAGTCGCTCGCTTGCGTTCGGTGATGTCGGTGCCGAGCACGTAATATCCCTCGACATCGCCGATCTCGTCCTGGCGAGCGACGTAGTGAATACCTTGCCATACGCCGGGAAAGGGCTCCCAGTCGTAGCTTTGTGGCTCACCTCGAAGTACGCGCCTGATGAGCGGGGCCGCGATTGCGTAGCGTTCCGGCCCGAGAATCTCGCGCACCGCACAACCAGTCAGGTCGGCATGTCCGGGTGCGAAGCGTTCGTGGTACTGCCTGTTGACGTAGACATAACGCTCCTCCGCGTCAACGCAGGCAATCAGCGCCGGCACATTGTTGATGACGCTCTGAAGGTGCTTCTGGCTTTCTCGGAGCTGGGAAGTTCGTTCGTTGATGCACCGTTCGAGCAAGTTGTTCTGCTCGCTGATCCGTCGTTGTCCTGCTTCCGCCTGAAGAACCTGCCGCCGGACAAATACGTACGTCGTCGAGAGCAAGCCGAAAAGCATGATCGTGATGAGCACATCTCCTCCGACAACAAGGCGCTGAGTCTGTGATTGGGCTGCACTAAGGATGCCCAATAAACGGCGCTCCTCGCCTTCTATGTCATCCAGAATCCGGTGGGCGCGGGCTCTCGTGTCACCAAGCCGCGCCGCCACCGCGAACGCATTTGCTGCATCGAGCCCCTCCGTCCTTCGCAGAAGCTCCACCCGCCGGGCAATTGCCAGGCGCTGGTTGACGATCTCGCGCAGCAGGGCCCAGCTTCTCTGCTGGACGGGGTTCGTCGCGACGAGTTCATTGAGCTCCTGCAAAGACCCCTCACGGGATGCGATCGCCGCGTCACGACTTGCCAGATGAGCCGCCTCCCCCGTGGTCCGAAAACTTTGAGTGTCCAGTTCGATCTGGAGCGTATTGGATCGAATGGATGCGATGCGATCGATGACCTGATGGGACTGGACGACGCTTTGCGCGCTCTTTGCTGCCTCTCGCGCGAGATACCAGGTCGCCGCGGACAGCCCAGTTGTCACGATCGCAGCGGCAGCAAAGGCCGCGAGCACCTTGTTTTGAAGAAATGATCTGATTTTCACTGCACGTCTGACGCACTGATGCTGCCGTTCTGAATGGAAACCGATGCAGTTTGTGTTGTGAACCTGAATCGGCGATGTATGCGATGCGTCTTTGAGACAGTGATGGGACTCGAATCGTGCAATGTGCAAGAAACTTGATCCAGATCAAGTTTCTTGCGAAAAATAAGAAGAACCCTGCACCCTCCACTGGCGGCCGCACAAAACCTGAAGACAAGCTGAACGATCGCCTGGCCGCACTCGTATAGCATCGACCCGATGCAGTGGGCGCTGGCAATCACGTACCGGTGCATGCCTCTTCACTGCCCCCCCACATGCGCCTGGCCTGACAGCTGAATTCGTTTCTGGCCTCGGCGCGCCCCCATGGAAAAATCGAGGATCCGATCCTGCAACCTATATCAGCGCCTGAAGTGCTCGGTCTTGAAACTGAGATCGAGCTGGATGCTCTTCTGAATGCCGTCGCGGTCATATGCGACGTGCCTTTGTCGCTGATCAACCTCGTTGACGGGACACGGCGATGGTTGACTGGAAGCGCAGGATTGGAAGGCGTGGACGAGATGTCGCTTGACATCTCGTCTTTCTCGCATGCCCTACCAGGCAGCGGCCTTTTTGAAGTCTCGGACACGCTTGCCGATCATCGTTTTGCCGATGCCCCCTGGGTGGTTGGCGAGCCGCGCTTGCGCTTCTGCGCAGCCGTTTCATTGCGCATGAGTACGGGAGAGCGCATTGGCATATTGATAGTGTTTGACCGGCAGTCTCGTCGCCTTACGGATGCACAGCGCGAAGCGCTGGTCTCCCTTTCGGTCGTTGCAGCGCGCGCGCTGGAAACGGAAAGGGCGACGCGGAGGCTCCTCGATACATCCGTGGAGAACGCCTGGGCCTTCAAAGTGCTGGAACATACCGCCGATGCAGTGACCCGGCTGTCCGGCAACGGGTTGATCGAGTACTGGAACCCGGCCGCGGCGCGTCTCTTCGGGTACGACGCCAACGCGGTGATCGGACAACCCATCGGCATGCTGATGCCGAATTCAGGGGAGAAAGAAGGCGAAGCATGCGAGCTCACGCACCTGGACGAGGGGCATAACGCCACATATGAAACGGTGCGTCTCCACAAGGATGGCACGGCGATCAGCGTGTCGATCAACCGGGTCCTCGAGATGGCTGCCGACGGTACGGTCCTGGGTGCGACCGAGTTCGCGCGGGACACCACGGCACTCGATCGGGCGGCCCGCGAGCTGGCGCAAAGCAGCTCCGACCTTCGTCTGGTCGCGGACAATTCGGCGTCCATGATGGCTTATTGGAATCGGGATCTGACCTGCAGGTTCGCGAACCAGGCATACCGCAGCTGGTTTGCCAGAGACCCATCGGATCTTGTTGGAAAGCCGATCTGGGAATTGCTGGGTCCTCGACTATTCGAGCGCAACAAGCCGTACATCGATGCCGTATTGTCCGGCGTGCCACAGCGCTTCGAGCGAGAGATTCCCGGCCCTGACGGGTCTGTTCGCCACAGCATTGCTGACTACACGCCCGACATCGTTGACGGCGACGTAAGGGGATTTCTTGCGCAAGTCACGGATGTCACACCTTTGAAGAAGTCGCAATTGGCCCTTCGTGACACCGCAGCGGCCCTGGAGCAGGCACAACGCATGAGCCAGATTGGAAGCTGGGAGTGGCACATCGCTTCTGACACCACCACCTGGTCCCCGGAGCTCTATCGAATCACGGGGCTTCCCGTGTCCTCGAAGCCACCTGGAAATGCAGAGCGCGCCAGTTTCTACACGCCGGAAAGCTACGTACGCTGGCAGGAGATGGTCGATCGCGCCATTCAGTTCAACGAATCCTTCACGATTGAAGTGGAGATCGTGCGGCCCGATGGTGAGCGGCGCATCGTCGAGGGTCGGGCTGAGCCCGTAGTCGACGCGCAGGGCGTGGTGTCGGGCCTCCGCGGCACAGGGCAGGACATTACCGAGCGAAGGCGCTCGGAGAATCTCCTGCGTCGCTCTCAGAACTTCCTTGTGCGTACCGGCGAACTCGCTGGAGTCGGCGGCTGGGAAGTCGACCTCGTGTCTGGCGAGGTCCTTTGGTCGGATGAGGTATGCCGGATCCACGGACAGCCGCTGGGCCATCGACCTTCACTGGACCAGGCTTTGGGCTACTACGCGGCAGAATCGCAGCCGCGTATCCGGCAGGCTGTCGAGGCGGCCATGGCCGGTGGGCCCGGCTTCGACCTCGAGCTGCAGATCATCCATTGCGACGGCGGACCCCGCTGGGTCAGGGCCGTCGGCACGGTGGAGCTCATGGATGGCCACCCAGTACGACTGGCGGGCGCCTTCCAGGACATCACGGAGCGGCATCGTCTGGTAGCCAGGTTCGCGGAACAGCATGAATTGATGCGGGTCACACTGCAATCCATTGGCGATGCAGTGATAACCACCGGCAACGACGCTTGCATCACCTGGATGAATCCAGTTGCCGAGCGCATGACCGGATGGCTCGCAGCGGACGCCGAAGGCCGGCTGCTGGAGCAGGTGTTCCACATCATCCACGAGGAGACTCGCCAGCTGGCGGAGAATCCGGTCGTTGCCTGCATGCGGGAGGACAAGGTGACCGGACTTGCGCACAGCACCGTGCTCGTGTCCCGCAATGGACAGGAGTTCGGCATTCAGGACTCTGCTTCCCCCATCCGCAACGAGCATGGCGAAATCCTTGGGGCGGTGCTGGTGTTCAACGATGTCACCGAGCAGCGGCGACTGAGCGGGGAGATGAGTTACCGCGCGACGCATGACGCGCTGACGGGCCTGGTGAACCGTATCGAGTTCGAGGTTCGATTGGAGCGCGCCTTTGCCGAATCGAAGCACACCGGCTGCGAGCATGCGCTGATGTATCTGGACCTGGACCAGTTCAAGCTGGTCAATGATGCCTGCGGCCACGCGGGAGGTGACATTCTTCTGCAGCAAGTGGCTCGCGTGCTTGGCGACACAGTGCGCAGCCGCGATACGCTCGCGCGGCTCGGGGGCGATGAGTTCGGCGTGCTTTTGGAGCACTGCACAGTCGACCAGGCCCAGCGGGTGGCGCAGCAGATCTGTGATCGCATGGACGAGTTCCGCTTCATGCATGACGGCAAGCGCTTCCGCGTCGGCGCCAGCATCGGACTGGTGCCGGTCGATCAACGGTGGCCATCGCCCGCAGCCATCATGCAGGCCGCAGACAGCTCTTGCTACGCCGCGAAGGAGGCGGGGCGAAATCGCGTCCACGTCTGGTTCGACACCGACGTTGCGATGAAGGCGCGTTCCGGCGACATGCAGTGGGCGACACGTCTCGAACACGCGCTGGACGAAGACCGGTTCGTGCTCTATGCACAGCGAATCTATCCTCTGACCCGCGATTCGAGCCTGCTGCATGCCGAGGTGTTGATCCGGATGCGTGATTCCGATGGCAGCCTCATTGCACCGGGCGCCTTCCTGCCGGCTGCCGAGCGCTTCAACCTTGCCAGCCGTATCGACAAATGGGTACTCAGACGCACCATAGGGATGCTGAAAGAACTGCCCGACCTCGACACCATCGGAATGGTGTGCGTCAACCTCTCGGGCCAATCAGTCGGTGACAGGGCATTTCATCGCAAGGCCTTCGAGATGCTGGAGGCGGCCGGCCAAGCGATCTGCAAGTGCATCTGCATCGAGATCACGGAAACGGCAGCCATAACCAATATGGCCGATGCGACGCGCTTCATCGAGCAGGCGAAGACGCTTGGAATCCGTATCGCGCTCGACGACTTCGGCTCGGGAGCGTCGTCGTTCGGGTACCTCAAGTCGCTGCACATCGACAAACTCAAGATCGACGGCCAGTTCGTACGCGACGTGCTGACCGATCCGCTCGACGCGGTGGCGGTCCGTTGTTTTGTGGATGTGG
>CAIQMJ010001138.1 GCA_903872875.1 uncultured Variovorax sp. | reverse complement strand
TAAATTGAGAGCATCTGCCAGTCCGGGGCAATTGTTCCAATTGGATTGCGAGTCTCCAGAGCTATGCTGAGTGATTGATCTCAAAATTATTGGGCTTGAGCCAGTTATTGATATGCACCATGTTCCTTGCACTTCATTTGATGCGGATGTAGTAGTGAAATAGTTTCGATGTGGCGTATAGCTGGTTGGATCCAGTTCTCCTGTTGCAAAATCCGGATAATATTCAGCATACGTTCCCGTTGTAATGCCTCCTACGCTCTCTTCGTGGCTTTTTATGGCTGCTGAAATTTTTCCTTCTGGATTAATCAAAAATGTTGAAATTGTTCTTCGACTTAGATTTGAGTCGCCTCTGGCTATCTCTTCGAGAATACTCAACCATTTAAAGTCACTTTGCGAAAAATGCATCAATAATTCTGAGTGATAGTTCTTGCCATCTGCGCTACCACAAACTAATGACGCCATGGCTAACGGCACTCCAAATTGAATGGCTGGCACTATATTGGGGGTGGTAGGCGATTGCGTGGTTCTTATACATTCGCCAAATGCTGAATTAATAGACTGGGGGCGGGTTGCTACCAAAGTCGCGGTGCTTTTCGCGGATCCAGCGGCAGCAGCGCAATTAATGCTATACATTATCGGTCCGGCCCGGATGGGAACAATAGTTACGGAGCCGCTTGTGCCGTAATATGTCGTAAGCCAATCACCGGAGACCGTGCATGTGGCTGCTCCGGATGAACTCCAAATCATGGTGGCAGAGCCACCAACAAGTATAGAAGACGGCACAAAGAAAATATTCGCGCTGATTGACTTGATTGATGCGGTCGCTATTCCCTGTGCTCCAGTTCCTTTGTTTGATACAGTAAAAGTTACAAATTCATTTTCTTTTGTTCCATTTAGTGCGATCACTTTGCCGTCGGAATCAATCTCTGCGACTGATGGCTGATCGGATGAAAACTCTAGCCCCGATGGTGTGAGTGTGTTGTTTCCGTATTTGTCTTTCGCGGATACCGAGTATTTTTTTTCATCTCCGACTGCAAGTGTTTGTAGTGACGGCGCCAGTTCCAGGGATACGGCGCAGTTTGCAACTTCCAAATTACCTGTTGTTGGAGAAGTAGCTTGACATACACTCACCGTTGTTGAGAAATTCCAATAGTTTACAGAGTAAAGTACTTTGGCTGCAAGGTTCGATGCATCGTAAGCCCCTTTCATGTATTTTATAGCGGGTACATATTTGGTTATGTATTTAGCAGTGGAGCGCATGAATGGCGCTATCTTTTTTGCAAGAGTTTTTTCTGTTTGATTGGCGGAGGGGTCAATTGCCTGTTTCGTTGCAACGCATCTTTCAAGAATTATAAATGCGCTGCTTGCCCAGGCGTCAACGTTTGTTAGATAAGCTTTATAGGCCGTCACGGCATCTTTGGAATTTGCGCTTTGATAAATGGTTGCGTCTCTGCCGGAGTCTAGGATGGCCTCTGCGATTTCTCCTGCACATTTGCTATCGGAAACGAATAGATTGTCCAGGAGCACCTGTATGGCGCCTATGGTTGCCTCTTTGAAATCTTTTTCTCGCGAAGACCAAGTATGCTGAACTGTCAGATCCCATGCACTACCGTTGCCTGGAATTGGTATGTCGGGGTCTGAATTTGTTATGCTCAATAGTTCTGAAGATGGCAGGGAAATTTGAGGAATATCATCAGGATTGATCAAGGGCGTGGCTATTGGTGTGTTGCCGTTGGCCGGGTCTGATCCGAATGCACCGAAATTTATCGGAAAACCATTCCGTAGATTTATTCCATTGATGCTGGGATTGCTAGAGGCTACTTGCACGCTGAACGCGCCTGTAGTGTTGTCGCTGAAAACTGAAAAAGGTAGAGGTGTTTCGACGGAGGCAAATGTTCGCGCCATTGCTTTTGGCTTTGCGCTGGCTGCAATAATTGATTTTGCCTGCGAAAGTACTGTTAGGACTGAGTCGGCAACTCCTGGATAGTCAATCGGCGCGGTGCCGTCTTTTGACGCCGACT
>CAIQMJ010001137.1 GCA_903872875.1 uncultured Variovorax sp. | reverse complement strand
GCTGTGCGGCGTGGGGCTGTCCCATGCGATCCACGAACGCGCGGACGTGCTGGAGCACGGCGAGCAGCGCTTCCTCGAGATCGCGCGTGCCCTCGCATCCCGGCCGCGCTTCGTGCTGCTCGACGAGCCGGCGGGCGGCCTGAGCTTCAACGAGATCGACAGCCTGGGCGAGGTGCTGGCCACCATGAAGGCCAGCGGCATCGGTGTGCTGCTGGTCGAGCACCACACGGACTTCGTCTTCCGCATCTGCGATCGCGTGACGGCGATCGACTTCGGCCGCGTCATCGCCTGCGACACACCCGACCGGGTGCGGCGCAACGAGGACGTCGTGCGCATCTACCTGGGAGCCTGACGCCATGCATGACATCGCTCCCTCCACACCCGCATCCGCCGCGGACCATGCAGCTGCCACCGGGCGCCGCGGCGAACTCCTGCTGCGCGTCAGCGATCTCGTGGTCGGCTACGGCAAGGCCGAGGTCGTGCATGGCGTGTCGTTCGACGTGCATGCCGGCGAGTTCGTCGTGATCCTCGGTCGCAACGGGGCCGGCAAGAGCACCAGCCTGCAGGCGGTGTCCGCCCTTCTTCCGAAGCGCGGCGGCAAGGTCGAATTCGCGGGCGGCGACCTCACGCAGGCGAAGCCGCCGCAGGTCGTCGGTGCGGGGCTGGTCCAGGTGCTCGAAGGCCATCGCGTGTTCCATGCGCTGAGCGTCGAGGAGAACCTGATGATCGGCACCTGGACCCGCGGCCGGCGTGGCGACCGCACGCGGCTCGAGCGCATCTACGCGCTCTTTCCCGAGCTTGCCGACAAGCGCCATCAGCCCGCATCGCGACTGTCGGGCGGGCAGCAGCAGATCCTGGCGGTCGGTGCCGGCGTGATCGCCGAACCCCGCCTGCTGGTGCTCGACGAGCCTTCGGCCGGCCTGGCGCCGATGGTCATCACGCGCATTCTCGAAGCCGTCTCCGCGCTCTGCCGCGAGGGCATGGCGATCCTGCTGGTCGAGCAGATGGTGGAGACCGCGCTGCGCTTCGCCGATCACGGTTACCTGATCGAGACCGGCCGCATCGTCGGCGAAGGGCGTGCCGAAGCCATTCGCCACAGCGATGCGCTGCGCAGCGTCTACCTGGGCCGCCATGCGACGGCCTGAACGAAAGAGGACTCTCCAATGACAGCTCACATGGATTCCGGCGCACCCGTGTCCGCCGCACCACCCTCCATACCACCTGGCGCGGCCAACCGATGGAAGCAACGGCCCGCGGGCTCGAACTGGGGCGACTTCGGCCCGGACGACCAGATCGGCCGGCTCAACCTGCTGACGCCCGAGCGCGTGCTGCGCGCCGTCGCGGAGGTCCGCGAAGGCCAGGCCTTCTGCCTGAGCCTGCCGCTCGACTATCCCGGTGGCAACCTGCTGAACCCGCGCCGCCATCCGCCGGTGCTGCGGCCCACGCTGCGCAACGGGCGGCCGAACCTCAACTACCGGATGGCGGACGACCATCCGGAAATGACGGACGTGATGAATGACGATGCCGTCATCCTCCATACCCAGTACTCGACGCAGTGGGACGCGCTGTGCCACGTCGGCCAGCTGTTCGACGGCGACGGCGACGGCGTGCCGGAACCGAGGTACTACAACGGCTTCCGGCCCGGCATCGACGTGGTCGGCCCGACCGATCCGCAGGACGCCGGGGCCGTCGGGCTGGTGCCGTACAAGAGCACGTCCTATGCGCGGGCGCTGGGCATCGAGAACATGGCGGCGAGCTGTGTGCAGGGTCGCGGCGTGATGATCGACCTGCATGCGCACTTCGGCGGCGCGCCGACCTCCGTCGGCTACGACATGCTGATGCGCGTGCTCGAGGCCGACAAGGTGGAGATCGAGACCGGCGACCTGGTCTGCCTGCACACCGGCTTCGCGCAGATGGTGCTCGGCATGCAGCGCCAGCCCGACGTGCACAAGCTCGAGAACAGCTGCGCTGGGCTCGATGGCCGCGACGCGCGGCTGCTCCAGTGGATCACCGACAGCGGCCTGGCCGTGATCGCCGCGGACAACTACGCGGTCGAGGTGCTGCCCGCCGGCGTCGGCAGTGGCTGCTGCGCGATGGCGCCGCTGCACGAGCATTGCCTCTTCAAGCTCGGCATCCACCTGGGCGAACTCTGGCACTTCACGCCGTTGGCGAAGTGGCTGCGCGCGCGCGGTCGCAGCCGCTTCCTGCTGACTGCCCCACCGCTGCGCCTGCCAGGCGCAGTGGGCTCGCCGGTCACGCCGGTCGGCACCGTCTGATCTCCGGCCCCATACAGGAGCAACCCATGCATTCATCCGCTTCCGGCCTCAACTCGGTCCAGAAGGCCTGCCGCATCCTGGCCGAACTGACCAATCCGGGCCCGCACCGGCTGTCGAACATCGTCGTCAATACCGGTCTCAACAAGGCCACGACGCTGCGCCTGCTCGAGACCCTGATCGACGATGGCTTCGTGCAGCGCGACGTACTCGACAAGACCTACCGGCTCGGCAACGAGGCCCTGGCCGCGGCGGCCGTGGTGTCGCGGCGCTCACCCTTTCCGGAGTGCGCACACCCCAGTGTCGTGCGCCTGGCCGAGGTCTCCGAAGACGCGGCCTGCCTGTGCATCCCCAGCGGCAGCGAGGCGGTCTGCATCGATCGGGAGGACGGCGTCTATCCGCTGCGGGCGAACTACGTGCACATTGGGCGCCGCCTGCCGCTCGGCGTGGGCAGCGCCGGGCTTGCGCTGCTCGCCTGGCTGCCCGAGGACGAGATCGACCGGATGATGGCGCGCAACCGCGACGCGCTCGCACGCTTTCCGCGCCTGAGTGCCGATCGCATCCGCAAGGATGCGCGTGCCGCGCGCGAACGTGGCTATGCACTGTCGGCCAACATCGTCTGCGAAGGCACGGGCGGCATTGCCGTGCCGATCCTCGACATCGAAGGCCGGCCGGTTGCGGCATTGGGCGCGACGGCCGTTGCCAAGCGGCTCGTGGCGCGGCAGGACATGCTGGCGCGGCTGGGGACGGGCGATGCCGCCATTCTTTCGCGGGCGGAGAACAACTGGAACCAGGCCAACAAATCGCTGGGGCTGGAACAGGAATTGACCAAGGTCCAGCGCGAGCCCGGCGGAAGCTGGGCGGGCTAGAT
>CAIQMJ010001136.1 GCA_903872875.1 uncultured Variovorax sp. | reverse complement strand
CCTTCCTCGCGGCCGTCGCGGCCGAAGTGCTTGTGCAGCAGGTAGACCATCGCCCACAGGTGGCGGCCTTCCTCGACGTTGATCTGGAACAGGTTGCGCAGGTCGTACATCGACGGCGCGGTCAGGCCGAGATGGCGCTGCTGCTCGACGGAGGCCGGCTCGGTGTCGCCCTGCGTCACGATGATGCGGCGCAGGTTGGCGCGGTGCTCGCCGGGGATGTCCTGCCAGGCCTTCTCGCCCTTGTGGTCGCCGAAGTGGATCTCGCGGTTGGCGTCGCCCGGATTCAGGAAGATGCCCCAGCGGTAGTCGCGCATCTTCACGTGGCCGAACTGCGCCCAGCCGCTCGGGTCGACGCTGACCGCGGTGCGCAGGTACACGTCGTAGTTGGTCGAGCCATCCGGGCCGACGTCGTCCCACCAGTTGATGAAGTTGGGCTGCCAGCCTTCGAGCGCACGCTGCAGCGTGCGGTCTTCGCCGAGGTTGACGTTGTTGGGGATCTTCTCGCTGTAGTTGACGGTGCTCATGGCTGTCTCTTTCTTTGGCGGGTACTCAATGTATGAAGGGGCTCTGTTCGGGAAGCACCGCGGAACCGGCTTCGCCGGGCCGCTGGTGCCGCCCCCTGCAAGGGGGTTGGCGCTGCGACACGAAGTGCGCAAGCCTGGGGGGTTAGACACGTCCCATGTCGAAGCCGGCTTTCTCGCCGGTGCCGTACACCTTGAGCGCACCCTTCTCGCCGACCGCGTTCGGCCGGTTGAAGATCCAGTTCTGCCAGGCGGTGAGCCGGCCGAAGATGCGGGTGTTCATGTTCTCTTTGCTCGCGAAGCGCAGGTTCGCTTCGAGGCCGGTCAGCGAGTCGGGCGACATGGCCGCACGCTCCTCGATCGCGATGCGGATCTCGTCGGCCCAGTCGATATCGTCGGGCGCAGCGGTCACGAGGCCCAGCTTCAACGCCTCGTCGGCATCGAGTTCGGTGCCGATGCTGGCGCGTGCGGCGGCCAGCGGCGCCTCTTCTTCATAGAAGCGGCGTTCCAGCCGGCTCTGGCCGTTGACCATCGGCAACGGGCCGAAGTTGAAGGCGCTCAGGCTCAGGCGCGGCGCGTGTTCCGGGTCGTCCGGCAGCGCCAGCATGTAGGCACGGTCGGCCGCGAAGGCCAGTTCGGCCAGCGTGCCGGCGAAGCAGGAGTCGGAGTCGACCAGCGCGAACAGGCTGCGCGACGACACGTCCAGCCGCGCCAGCGTGCGGCGCAGCATGCCGAGCGTCTCGCGCACGAACCAATGGCTCTCGTTCGCCTGCATCAGCGCGTCGTTCGCCAGCACCGCGGCCGGGTCGCCCTGCGTCTTGAGCAGCCAGGTGCCGGTGTCGAGTTCGTTGGTGCGCATCGAGAGGATCGCATCGTCCAGCTCACGCGCCATCGCAAGCGGCCACCACGAAGCGCCCGCCGCCTCGATGCCAGCGATGTCGGTCGGCTGCGCGCCGACCGGCGCGTGCACGGTGAAGGTCGCGGCGCGGGCGGCACGGTCGATCGCCACCGTCACATGGCGATAGCGCAGGCCGTTGGCGCTGTCTTCGCGCTCGACCTTGACGAGGCTCACGCCCTTGCCGTCGGCAGGCCGGTCGCTTTGCTGGCCGAGTTCGGCCGCGCGCTGCTGAACGGTCGCCGCGAACTGCGCGGGCTTGACCACCGCATCGACCAGGCGCCAGTCGACCGCGCGCTGGCCGCGCACGCCTTCGACGCTGGTGCAGAAAATGTCGGCGAGATCGTGGCGCACGCGACGCTTGTCGGTCACGCGGGTCAGGCCGCCGGTGCCGGGCAGCACGCCGAGCAGCGGGACTTCGGGCAGCGACACGGCGGAAGAGCGGTCGTCGACCAGATAGATCTCATCGCAGGCCAGTGCCAGCTCGTAGCCGCCGCCGGCACAGGCGCCGTTCACGGCGGCGAGGAACTTGATGCCGGAATGCTTCGAGGTGTCCTCGATGCCGTTGCGGGTCTCGTTGGTGAACTTGCAGAAGTTCACCTTCCAGGGATGGCTGGAGACGCCGAGCATGAAGATGTTCGCGCCCGAACAGAAGATGCGGTCCTTGCCGCTGGTCACGATGACCGAGCGGACCTGCGGATGCTCGAAGCGCACGCGGTTGAGCGCGTCGTTGAGTTCGATGTCGACCCCGAGGTCGTAGCTGTTGAGCTTGAGCTTGTAGCCGGGACGGATGCCGCCGTCCTCGGCGATGTCCAGCGACAGGCGAGCGATGGCGCCGTCCACGCTCAGCGTCCAGTGGCGGTATTTCGTGGGGTCGGTGCGGTAGTCGACAGTGGCCGGCGCGGTGGCAATCTCAGTCATGTTCGGGGTCTCCTTGTTGAAGTAGAAGAACAATATTGCATTGTTCTGGCTGAATTCTTGTCGATGACATGCATCATCATGCATGTATTGGAACGCGTCAACCCCCGGATTCGAATTTTTACGGCTGCGGCGGAAAACCGGCTCAGGCGGCTTCGCCGAGGCGGGCGCGAACGGCGCTGCGCAAGGTCTGGAAACTCTGGGCGAGCGTGGCGCCTGTCGTGTCGACCGAGAGGTCGGCCTTCGAATAGAAGGCCGTGCGGCCGGCGAGGATGCGCCGCAGGTCATCCATCGCTTCCT
>CAIQMJ010001135.1 GCA_903872875.1 uncultured Variovorax sp. | reverse complement strand
CTCGGGCTGGTCAACCGCGTGGTTGCGCAGGCGGAACTGCAGGCCGAGGCCATGGCGTTGGCGCGGCGGCTTGCCGGGCAGCCCCGCGTGGCATTGGGGCTGCTGAAGAAGTCGATGCTCCATGGCGCCGAGATGCCGCTGGAGGCCGCGCTCGAATACGAGCGTTCGATGATCAGCCTGGTGTTCGACAGCGAGGACGCGCACGAGGGCACGTCGGCCTTCCTGCAGAAGCGGACGGCGAGCTTCTCGCACCGCTAGCGGCGCACGGCGCGGGCGCCGGGCGCCCGCGGCCCCGATACCTCCTGTGTATCGCGCGACACAAACACGGTATTTCACGCCGGCACGGCAGCCTCCTAGCATTGTCCCAACGACAAGAAGAGGTTCAGTCGCAGGCGTAGCGCAGCGGCTCCCGCCGGGCGAAGTGCGCGGCGGCCCCGGCATGGAATTCGGGACTCAGCGTCGGCCGATCGCGCGGAGCACCGTCACCGCCACGCTGATGGTCGTCACGAGGATCAGCGCGATGAATGCGGTGGCGAGCACGAGCGCCAGGTCGTCTTCGGTGGGAATGAAGTTGAGGAGCACGAACAGCACGAACACCGCGGCTCCGAGATAGGCATTGGTTTTCCAGGTCATGGCCGGGACATGGTATGCGCCGGATCGTCATGTTCACATCCCGCGAATGGGGTATGCCGCCGGATCGCCGCGGAGCCGCCTTCTGCGCCATGCGCGCCGGATGCGGGCCTACCTGAACCGCAGGCCTGGCGGATCATCCATTTGGATAATCCAACGTCTATGGCGCTCCATGCCCGATGCCCATTAGCGTTGGGTATCTTCCTAGGAGTCGACATGAACGCCGTCTTGATGCCCGCGAGTTGCACGCCTGCGCCGTTCGAGGACGCACAGCGTCGTCAGTCCGCGCAGCAGATATTGCGCGCTCTCGCGTCCGCCTGCGACGCCAGTCCTGCGAGGGCGCAGCAACACGGGACGACGTCCAGGTCGATGGTGAAGGTCGAGGTCACGCTGCCTCGTGACCTGGCCGGCCTGCTGGGAAACCTGACCATCCGTACCTGGGAAGGCACCGGCCCCGTCACGGAATACCACGCGGTTCCGGCCAACGAGCAGTCGGGCCTGCGCCTCGAGCTGCGCGACGCGCAAGGGCTCGGGGACCTGACGCCGGGGCGCTTCTGCGAAGCCTTCGACATCACGCATGCCGAAGCGCGCGTGCTCGCCGCGCTGGTTGCGGGCGAGTTGCCGAAACGCTATGCGTCCAGCCGCGGGCTCTCGATACACACGGTTCGCACGCAGATCAACTCGCTCAAGATGAAGATGGGTTGCAACCGCCAGATCGACCTCGTGCGCAAGGCCTTCGGGCTCACCCATCTCGCGCCGTCACGCCCGTCGTTTTTCCCGGTCAGCTAAGCCTTGGTTTATTCAGGAGTCCGCCGGGCTCCGCCTATGATTGCCGGAATTTCCCGGGTCCTCCAGAGCTCTCATGCACGTTCTCATCGTCGATGACCATCCCTTGTTCCGGCAGGGCCTGCGAGCGCTTCTCTCGGCGCTCGATCCGAGCATCGAGGCGGCAGACGTGAGTGCGGTGCCGGATGTCCGGGCGCTGCATGCAGCCGGCTACCAGCCCGAGCTGGTCCTGCTCGACATGAACCTCCCCGGCATCAGCAAGCTGGATGCCCTGCGCGACGTGAAGGCGCTGTTCGAGTCGGCCTGCGTCGTGGTGGTTTCAGCCGACGAGGATCCGGTGCTGATCCGCAGCGTCATCGAAGCCGGCGCGGCGGGCTACATCCCCAAGACGACGGATGCCGCCATCACCATCCAGGCGCTGCGCCTGGTGCTGTCCAACGGCATCTACCTGCCGTCGATCGCGCTGGACCACGCGCTGGAGGCGCCCTATCCGGCGAACACTGCGAGCAGCGACGCCAGTTCGTTCAGTCCGCGCCAGCGAGCGGTGCTGCGTTGCCTGCTGCAAGGCAAGGCGAACAAGGTCATTGCGCGCGAACTGGACATGGCAGAGGGAACCGTGAAGGCCCATCTCTGGGCGGTCTACCAGGCGCTCGGGGTGAATTCGCGCACGCAGGCGATGTACCGCGCACATGAACTCGGGCTCTTTGCACAAGTTTCCTCGTGAACGCGCCGGCCGTTCCTCGCGTCGTTCCGGCACCCGAGGCCGGACCGGGCTCCACGAGGTGTGCGACCCTGT
>CAIQMJ010001134.1 GCA_903872875.1 uncultured Variovorax sp. | reverse complement strand
GACGGGCATGACGGGCACGGGAGCGGACGCCGGGGCTTGGGCAAAGGCGCTCATGGCGAAAATGCTGGCGGTGAGGGGGGCGAGAAACTTGTACATATAAAAATCCCGTGTAACTAAATTCGACTGATGATCAACCCCTCTACAACGAGGGCAGGGATTGGCGGTTGACCCATTCCACGGGCTGCGATCAAATAAAAAAAGCGCCTCGAAAGGCGCTTTTTTTGACAGAGCGCAATACTCTATCAGTTACTGTGGCGTACCGCCTTGGGTCGTCTTGCGCTTCGCGCCACCACCCTTGGCCGGGCGACGTGCGTCGCGCGTTTCTGCGCGCTTTTCACCGGCCACGGCAGCCTTGTCGGTTCCGATGGCGCCGCCTTCGGGCGTCTTGTTGATGTCGCCACCAGCAGCGGCCTTGACACCTGGCTTCTTCGCAGCGACCTTGGCGTCAGCGCGTGCCTGGGGCTTCGAATTGGTCACCGGCGCTTGTTCAGCCGATGCACCGACCGGGTTTTGCGCGTAGGCGCCCGCTGCGAACAGACCAGCGATCATGACTGCGAAAATTTTGTTCATTACGGTTCCTCTGTGGAGTTGATTTGATAACGCCTCCCGGCCAGCAGAAGGTCTGCAAACAACGAAGCCGGAATGGCCGCGGTTGACAGGCCTTCATGCCTCTCCGGTTGCGTCTAAAATTCTACGGCTATTCCGCTGGCTGATGCCTCGCGAAAAAAGCCATCGACCTTTGACTGTCACCCCCGCGCCACACTCCCAATGCCCAGCTATCAGCACATCCAGGTTCCCAGCGAGGGCCAGAAGATCAGCGCCAACGTCGACGGATCGCTCTCGGTGCCCGATGTTCCGATCATTCCGTTCATCGAGGGAGACGGAACGGGGCGAGATATCACTCCGGTGATGATCAAGGTCGTGAATGCCGCTGTTGAAAAGGCATACGGCGGCAAAAAGAAGATTCAGTGGATGGAAATTTACGCGGGCGAGAAGTCGACCAGGATCTATGGGCCGGACGTCTGGCTGCCCGACGAAACGCTGCATGCGGTGCGCGATCATCTCGTGTCGATCAAGGGACCACTGACGACGCCGGTCGGTACCGGCATCCGCTCGCTGAACGTCGCGCTGCGCCAGGAGCTCGACCTGTACGTCTGCCTGCGCCCGATCCGGTACTTCGAAGGCGTGCCGTCTCCGCTCAAGGAGCCGGAGAAGACCAACATGGCGATCTTTCGGGAAAATTCGGAGGACATCTACGCGGGCATCGAATTCGAAGCAGAAAGCGACAAGGCGAAGAAGCTCATCAAGTTCTTGATGGAAGAACTGGGCGTCAAGAAGCTGCGATTCCCCGAAACTTCGGCGCTCGGCGTGAAGCCGGTGTCGCGCGAAGGCACCGAGCGGCTTGTGCGCAAGGCGATCCAGTACGCGATCGACAACGACAAGCCGTCCGTCACGCTGGTGCACAAGGGCAACATCATGAAGTTCACGGAAGGCGGCTTCCGTGATTGGGGTTACGGACTGGCTGCCAAGGAGTTCGGAGCCGAGTTGATCGACGGCGGCCCGTGGATGCGGCTCAAGAATCCGCGTACCGGCAAGGACATTACGGTCAAGGACAGCATCGCCGACGCGTTCCTGCAGCAGATCCTGATGCGCCCGGCCGAATACTCGGTCGTCGCCACGCTGAACCTGAACGGCGACTACATTTCCGACGCCCTGGCGGCGCAAGTGGGCGGCATCGGGATCGCGCCAGGTGCCAACATGAGCGACACCATCGCGATGTTCGAGGCCACGCATGGCACGGCTCCCAAGTACGCTGGCAAGGACTACGTGAACCCAGGTTCGGAAATCCTGTCGGCCGAGATGATGCTTCGGCACATCGGCTGGAAGGATGCGGCAGACCTGATCATCAGCGCCCTGGAGAAGTCGATCATCAGCAAGAAGGTCACCTACGACTTCGCGCGCCTGATGGAAGGGGCCACGCAGGTCAGTTGCTCCGGTTTCGGGCAGGTGATGATCGACAACATGTGATCCGGCGGAATCGCCTCACCCCACGACCGGACGCGTTTGAACCGCACAGGAAACCACTTTTTTTTGAGCCTGGTGCTTCGAGCGGCCCTCGAAGCATTCGGGCATCCCTCTCACCATCGGGCCTGCGCTGTCACTGTCTCACGAAGACTGCATGCAGCAAGGCTGCCGAGTGACCCGATCGACCACCACATCAAGGACCCAAGCGCATGAGTACGACGCAACCCACCATCATCTACACGCTGACCGACGAGGCACCGGCGCTCGCAACGCGCGCGTTCCTGCCCATCGTGCGCGCCTTCACGGCGCCGGCTGGCATCGATGTCACCACCAGCGATATTTCGGTGGCAGCCCGCATCCTGGGTGAATTCCCCGACTACCTGAGCGATGCGCAGAAGGTCCCGAACACGCTCGCCGAACTCGGCAAGAAGACGCTGGAGGCCGATGCCAACATCATCAAGCTGCCGAACATCAGCGCGTCGCAGAACCAATTGGTGACGGCCATCCGCGAACTGCAGGCCAAGGGCTATGCGCTCCCAGACTTTCCGGAGCAGCCTCAAACTGACAAGGAAAAG
>CAIQMJ010001133.1 GCA_903872875.1 uncultured Variovorax sp. | reverse complement strand
CGCCATGTGGAAACGCGGGGGCCGAACCAACGATCATCACGGTATTGGGTGTGATGGCCTTCCCGATGGCCTCGGGATCGGCGGTGAAGTCCGCCCGCAACGGCGTGCGCACCGCCTCCTCTCCTCCTCTTCCTTCTAATCATCTGCGTCCCTGCGCCGGGACTCGCCTTCATCGTGGACGAACACCCCCGGCGAACGAGCATCAGGGACCTGTCAGAGGTAGCGATCACAACAAGATGGGCAGAGCTATTTCCTGGGTCCTTGCATACCGCTCGGACTCGAACGCGGGAGGGCTCCGGTAAGTTGCTAGCTCACCGAGTTTCGAGTGCGCCGGCGTCTTGGTCATCCGCTTTGCAATAGCAGGCGTGGAGAACCCGCCCCTCAATGAATGTGTCATTTCCGGATGAGTGGGGGCGATCGGAGAGGCCACGATGAGCGACTGACCGGCAGGCATCTTTCCCCCTGCCGGCTCAATCACGTGCAGCTATCGACGGACAGGTCGCGCAGTCGCACACATCTCTCGAAGATTCGGCTCAGCCTAAGCCCGAGTCGATACGCGACGGCCGAGAAACTCGAGCACGGCCTGGCCCCAGGCGTCGGGGCGCTCCCACATCGGCGTGTGGCCAGCGCGCGGAACGAGCACCAGTTCGGCGTCGGGTATGGCATCGCTGACGGCAATCGCCTGTGCCACGGGGACCACATTGTCCATGGCACCCGAGATCGCCAGCACGGGGATGCGGAGCTGCCGGTATTTGTCGGCGTCCAGCGCCGGTGCGGCATAGGCGTCGATCAGTTGGTCGCGAAGCGCGGGCGTGGACGACTTCAACGCGACCGCCAGAAAGCGTTCGACATCGACCGGGTTGGCATTGCGGGGGTCGAAGTAACGCGGCACAGCGCCCTTCAGGATTTCGCGGTTCTGCTCGACGGAGCCGAAGCTCCCGGCGCGTGCCCGGATCGCGTCGCTCGCGCCCGGCAACGGCAGCTGCCGGGCGAAGGCATCCGACGTGACCAGCGCCAGCACCCGTTTGGGGTACAGGGTCGCGAATTCCTGGCCGATGGCACCGCCCAGGGAATGGCCGATGAGCACGGCGCTCGGCAGGTTGAGCCGGTCCATTAGCACGGCGAGATCCCGTGCGTGCTGGTTCATCGTGAAGCCGCTGTCCGGCTTGGACGAATCGCCGAAGCCGCGCAGGTCGTAGGCATAGGTCGTGTAACGGTCCGACGGGAACTTGCGGATCACCTTGTCCCAGGTGTCCATCGACAGGCTGTAGCCGTGCAGGAAGATGACCGGCATCGGGCCGTAGCCATCGACCCGCACGGCGAGTTCGATGCCGTCGGCGACCGGCACGCGCCGCATCTCGGCCGCGCGGCCCGGGCCCGACCAGAGCGCGGCGGCGGCAACCATCAGGATCAGCAGCAGAGCCTGCGCCGAGCGCGCCGAAAAGGCGCGTGCCATGTGTATCGGGAATCTCATTGTTGTCTCCTTGGTATGAACAGAAATGCGCGACCTCAGGCCACTTCAAACAAGCCCGCCGCGCCCATGCCGCCGCCGATGCACATGGTGACGACGACATAGCGCGCGCCGCGGCGCTTGCCTTCGATCAGCGCGTGCCCGGTCAGCCGCGCGCCGGTCATGCCGTACGGATGACCGATCGAGATGCCGCCGCCGTTCACGTTGAACAGTTCTGGGTCGATGCCCAACTGATCGCGGCAATACAGAGCCTGGCAGGCGAATGCTTCGTTCAGTTCCCACAGGCCGATGTCCGAGACCTTCAGGCCATGCGCCGTCAACAGCTTCGGCACGGCGTAGATCGGGCCGAGCCCCATCTCTTCCGGCGCGCATCCGGCCACCGCCATGCCACGGTAGATGCCCATCACACCCAGGCCGCGCTTTTCGGCTAGGCCGCGCTCCATCAGCACGCACGCGGACGCACCGTCCGACAACTGGCTGGCGTTGCCCGCGGTGATGACACCGCCCTCGATCACCGGCGACAACTGGGCCAGCGACTCGTAGGTGGTCTGCGGGCGATTGCCTTCGTCCTTGGCAAGCTCGACCTCGCGGTAGGACACCGCGCCGGTCGCCTTGTCCTTCACGGCCATCTGTGCCGTGATCGGCACGATCTCCGCATCGAGCTTTCCGCTCTCCTGCGCGGCCGCAGTGCGTTGCTGCGAGGCCAATGCATAGCAGTCCTGCGCCTCGCGCGAGATGCCGTACTTGCGCGAGATGAATTCCGCGGTCTGCAACATCGGCATGTAGATGTTGGGCGCTGCCGCGATGGCGTTCGGGTCCTGCGCCTCGGTCGCCAGCTTGTAGAAGACGTTCTGCACGGCCGAGATGTTTTCCTGGCCGCCCGCCACGACAATCTGCATGTCATCCACCACGATCTGCTTGGCGGCGGTGGCGATGGCCATCAGGCCCGAGGCGCATTGCCGCTCGATGGTCTGGGCTGCAACGCTGGCGGGCAGGCCGCCGACGAGTGCCGCATGGCGGGCGATGTTCATGCCAGCCGTGCCGGCGGTCAGTACCGCGCCGACGACCACGTCGTCGACTTCGGCGCCATCGACCTTGGCGCGGGCCACGGCATGGGAGATCGCGTGCCCCATGAGCGTGGGCGACTTGATGTGATTGAGCGAACCGCGGAATGCGCGGCCGATGGGCGTGCGCGCGGTGGAGACGATGACGGCTTCTTTCACGATGGTGTTCCTTGGTTTCGGATGGATCGACGAGGGATGGGCAGGCCGCGCGTGGCGGCCGACCCGGGGTTCAGGGTGCGTCCTGCAGCGACAGGCGCCCGCCCGTGGCCGCGAGGCGTTCGAGCAGTGGCGAGACGCTCCAGTAGCCGAACGCGTTGCCGCGCGCAGCTGCATGGCGGTTCAATGCGGACACGATCGCGTCCAGGCCGATCTCGTCGGCCATGAACATCGGCCCGCCGAGGTGTTCCGGAAAACCGTAGCCCTGCGTCCAGACCACATCGACGTCGCCGCCGCGGTAGGCGACGCCTTCCTCGACGATGCGGGCGCCTTCGCTGATCAGCGGATACAGGCAGCGCTCGACGATCTCCGCATCGGTGATGTCGCTGCGCCAGGCGATGCCGCGGTCGCGCGCCAGGGCCGTGCACAGCGCGGTGAAGGCGTCGTCGGGCAGCGGCTTGCGGCCCTCGTAGCGGTAATAGCCGGCGCCGCTCTTCTGGCCATGGCGCCCGCTCTCGAGCAGCCGCACGACCACCGCGCGGTAAGCGGGGTCGTCGGGCAGCCTGCCGGCCTTCGCCCGTTCGAGAACGATCTTCCCTGCCACATCCGTACCGGCCATATCGAGCATCCGGCAGGGGCCCATGGCCAGGCCCAGCGCCTCCAGGGCGCCGTCGACCTGAGCGGGCGTGGCGCCTTCCATGAGCAGGAAATCCGCTTCGCGCAGATAGCTCTCCAGCATCCGGTTGCCGATGAAGCCGTAGCAGACCCCCGACACCACGGCGACCTTGCCGATGATCCTGGCGAGCTGCATGGCCGTGGCCAGCACGTCCGGCTGGGTCTGCGCGCCGCGCACGATCTCGAGCAGGCGCATCACGTGGGCCGGGCTGAAGAAGTGCAGGCCCAGGAAATCGGCCGGCCGCCCGCTGGCTTGCGCGAGCACGTCGATGTCCAGCGTCGAGGTGTTCGACGCGATGATCGCGCCCGGCTTGCAGACCCGCCCCAGCGCCGCGCAGACATCGCGCTTGACGTCCAGGTTCTCGAAGACGGCTTCGATCACCAGGTCGCAGTCGGCCAGCGCGGCGAAGTCCAGCGAGCCTCCGAGCCGCGCCATGCGTTCTTCGACTTCCGCGGTGGTGAGCCGCCCCTTGGCCGCGGTGGCATCGTAATTGGCGCGGATGCGCGCCAGGCCACGGTCCAGCGCCTGCGCATCGTTCTCGACGATGACGGTCGGGATGCCCGCGTTGGCGAAGTTCATGGCGATGCCGCCGCCCATCGTTCCGGAGCCCACGACGCCGACGCGGGCGATGCGGCGCAATGGCGCCGATGTGTCGATGCCTGGAACATGGGCCGCCGCGCGCTGCGCCGAAGACAGATGTTGCAGTGCCCGCGATTCGCCTGAGGATTCGTTCATGACATGGTGTGGAGAGTTGAGAAAGAAGAAGCGCGCCGCCGCCGCGTGCCTGGCAGACCGCGCCGCATGCGGCGCGCCGCTAGAACGAATAGGCGAGCCGTGTGCCTTCGTCGATGGCGCGCTTGGCGTCCAGTTCCGACGCGATGCGCGCGCCGCCGATCAGGTCCACGTCCATGCCGGCCGCCCGCAAGGGGGCGACGAGCGTCTGGTCCGGATCCTGGCCGGCGCAGATCACGACGTGGTCGGCCGGGCAGACCTCCGGCTTGCCGTCCACCGTGTAGTGCAGGCCCTCGTCGTCGATGCGGGTGTATGTGCAGCCCATCACCGTGCGCACGCCGCGGCGCGCCAGCTGCGTGCGATGGATCCATCCCGTGCTGAGTCCGAGCCTGGCCTTCGGCGTCTGCGTCGTGCGCTGGAAGAGCGTGACCTCCCGCACGGGGACGGCCGCTGCCGGCTGGCCCAGGCCGCCGCCCGTCGAGATCGCGGTGTCAACGCCCCAGCCCGCCAGGAATTCGTCGACCGATGCGTCGCCCGCATGGCCGGCGGTGAGGAGCTCGGCAACGTCGTGCCCGATGCCGCCCGTGCCGATGATCGCGACGCGCGCACCGACGCGCACCCGCCCCAGGATCACGTCCAGATAACTCACCGCCTTGGGATGGTCGATGCCGTCGATGTCGGGTGTGCGCGGGCGAATGCCGGTGGCGACGACGACGCGGTCGAAGCCGCCGGCCACCAGCATCTGCCAGTCGGCCCGCACACCGGCGCGCACGATCACGCCGCTCGCGCTCACCTGCTGGCCGAAGTAGCGGATCAGCTCGCCGAATTCCTGCACCTTGCCGGGAATCCGCCGCGCCATGTTCAGCTGCCCGCCGATCGCGCGATCGGCCTCGAACAGCGTGACCTCGTGGCCTCGCTCCGCAGCGGTGGCCGCACAGGCGAGCCCTGCGGGGCCCGAACCCACGACCGCGATGCGGCGGCGGTCCGGCACAGGGCGATCGTCGAACTCGGTCTCGTGGCAAGCCTTCGGATTGACCAGGCAGGTCGCGAGACGGCCGCTGAAGATGTGATCGAGGCAGGCCTGGTTGCAACCGATGCAGGTGTTGATTTCGCTGCCGCGGCCGGCCGCGGCCTTCGCCACGAAGTCCGGATCGGCGAGCAGCGGGCGCGCCATGGACACCAGGTCCGCCGACCCCGCTTGGAGGATCGCTTCGGCGACATCGGGCGTGTTGATGCGGTTGGACGCGATCACCGGAATGCGCACCGCGCGCTTGAGCCGCGCCGAGGCAAAGGCGAAGGCGCCGCGCGGCACCATCGTCGCGATGGTCGGCACGGTCGACTCGTGCCAGCCGATGCCGGTGTTGAGCACATCGGCACCCGCGGCCTCGACCGCGCGGGCCAGCGTGTCGATCTCGTCCGCGGTCATGCCGCCTTCGACCAGGTCGATGGCCGAGATGCGGTACACGACGAGAAAGCCCGCGCCCATCCGCTTGCGGATGCGCCGAACGATCGTCGTCGGAAAGCGCATGCGGTTGTCCAGCGAGCCGCCCCAGTCGTCCGTCCGGTCGTTGGTGCGCGGCGCCAGGAATTGATTGACGAGATAGCCCTCGGAGCCCATCACTTCCACACCGTCGTAGCCCGCGCGCGCGGCGAGTTCGGCGCAACGCACGAAGTCGTCCACCGTGGCTTCGACCTCTTCGGTCGTCAGGGCACGCGGCACGCGCCGGTTGATGGGCGAGCGCCTGCTGCTCGGGCCGACGAGCTGCGGATGCTTCGCATAGATGCCGGCGTGCAGCACCTGCATCACGATGCGCGCGCCCGCACCATGGACCGCCGCCACGACGGGCCGGTGCTCCTCGACCACGGCCTCCGAGTCGAGCACGCTGCCGTCTTCTTCCACGCGGCCTTCGCGGTTGGGCGACACGCTGCCGGTGATGACCAGGCCGACGCCGCCGCGTGCCCGCGCCTCGTAGAAGACCGCGAGCTTGCGGATGCCATCGGGCTCGTTCTCCAGCCGCGTGTGCAGCGAGCCCATGACCACGCGGTTGCGCAGTTCGAGTGGCCCGACGCGCAGCGGCGACAACAGCAGCGGAAAGCCGTGCTCGACGGTGGGCGAAGGCTGCGCCTGCATCACGTCATGCATCCAACGACAGGCGCGTCGGCGCGGCATAGTGCGCCGCGTAGCGCTGGCGCAGCGTGACCTTGTTGATCTTGCCGGTGGCGGTGTGCGGTATCTCGCTCACCATCACCACATCGTCGGGCAACCACCACTTGGCGACGCGCTCTCCGAGAAAGGCGAGGACGGCGTCCTTGTCGAGCGCCACGCCCGGCTTGGCGACCAGCAGCAGCAACGGCCGCTCGTCCCATTTGGGATGCGCCACGCCAACCACCGCGGCCTCCTGCACGCCGGGGAAGCTGGCGGCCCAGTTCTCCAGGTCGATCGACGAGATCCATTCGCCGCCGGACTTCACCAGGTCCTTGGCGCGATCGGTCAGGTGCACATAGCCGTTGCGGTCGATCGTCGCGATGTCGCCGCTGTCGAAGAAGCCGTCTTCATCGAGCGCGCTGCCTGGCATCTGCCCGTAATAAGCCTGCACGATGCACGGCCCCCGCGCCCGCAGATGCCCCTGGCTGAGGCCGTCCCAGGGCTGCACCTTGCCGGCGTCATCGACGAGCCGGAACTCCACCAGGTACGGCGGCCGGCCCTGGGTCTGGCGAATCGCGATCTCCTGCTCGGGCGGCAACGCGGCGGTCTCGGGCAGCAGCGAACCCACCGCCGACATCGGCCCCATCTCGGTCATGCCGAAACCCGCCCGCACCTCGACGCCGTGCACACTGCGGAACTCCTCCAGCATGGCGCGCGAGCAGGCGGAACCGCCGATGTACACGCGGCGCAGATCCGGCAGACGCTGCCCTGTGCTGGCGAGCTGCGCCAGGATGCTCTGCCACACGGTCGGCACGCCGCCGCTCATGGTGACGTGCTCGTCGACGAGCAGCTCGACCAGCGAGGCCGCGTCCAGCCGTGCGCCGGGAAACACCAGGCCGGCACCCGTCATCGGCGCCGAGAAAGGCCACGACCAGCCGTTGGCATGGCTCATCGGAATGACCTGCAGAACCACGTCGTGCGACGAGAACGCATACATGTCCGGCGCGCAGCCCGTCAACGACATCAGGTTCACGGAGCGGTGCGAATAGACGACGCCTTTGGGCTGCCCCGTGGTGCCGGATGTGTAGGTCAGCGTGACGGCCGTGTTCTCGTCGAAGCGGCCCCACGCGAAGTCGGCATCGACGCCATCGAGCCAGTCCTCGAAGCAGACGGCGTTCTTCAACGTGGTCTGAGGCATGTGCGCCCGATCGGTGAGCACCACGTAGCGTTCGACGCCGGTCAGCCGGTCGGCCACGCCTTCGAGCAGCGGCACGAAGCTGATGTCCACGAGCAGGATGCGGTCCTTCGCGTCGTTGATGATGTAGGCGATCTGCTCCGGGAAGAGGCGCGGGTTGACGGGCTGGTAGACCGCGCCCAGACCCGCAATGCCGTACCAGCAGGCCAGGTGGCGGGCGGTGCTCCAGGCCAGCGTACCCACCCGGTCGCCAAAGCCGATGCCGTCGGCCGACAGGCGCTTGGAAATGCGCAAGGCCAGCTGATGCAGCTGCGCGTAATCGGTGACCTCGATCGGCCCTTCGACCGAACGCGTGACGATCCGGCGGGCACCGTGCTGGCGCGCCGCGTGTTCGATGATCCGGTGGCACAGCATGGGCCAGTCCTGCATCATTCCTTGCATGAAGAAACCTCGCTGGGGTTGAAAGTCGGGCGTGTGGCGGGCGGGGTGTCGGACGATGCGCCGAGCCATCGCTCGCTGTCCTCGCCAAGCTCGGGGCTCGCGGACATCGCGTGCGGCCGGAACCCGCGGTCGATGGGCAGCGGCAACGCCGGCATCGTGCGGCCGTCGCTGCTCTCGATCCGGACGTCGAACAGTCCGCGCGCCCTGAAGTGCGGCGAATTGACGGCTTCCCGCAACGACTTGACCACCGAGACGCAGGCATCGACACCGTCGAAGCGCTGCATCCACTCGTCGGCCGAGCGCGTGGCAATGATGGCCGCCACGGCGGCGCGGGTGCCCGCCGGATCGGCCGAGTCGTCGCGCAGCGCGGGTGCATCGATCACCTGCAGGAAGGCGTCCCAGAACTTCTGTTCCAGCGGCGCGACAGCCAGGTAGCGGTCGTCGCGGGTGCGGTAGACCTGGTAGCGCGGCGTGCCGCCGGTCACGAGCTCCTGGCCGGGCTCGGGCCACTGGCCAGCCGAGAAGCCGTTGCCCAGTCCCCAGTACATGAACGAGAAGAGGTTGTCCGCCATCGACACGTCGATGTGCCGGCCCTGGCCGTCGGCATCGCGTGCGCGCAGCGCCAGCAGGATGTTCATCATGGCCGGATAGGCGCCGCCGGCGATGTCGGCGACCAGCGCCTGCGGAATGCCCGGCGCGCCGTCGATACCCGCCGTCAGGCCGAGCAGGCCGGTCTCGGCCTGGTAGTTGAGGTCGTGCGCGGCCACGTCGGCTATCGGCCCATGCTGGCCCCAGCCGCTGATGGAACAGTAGACCAGCTTCGGATTGATTGCCGCCATCGCTTCATAGCCGAGCCCGAGACGTGCCATGACCCCAGGGCGGAACTGTTCGATGAGCACGTCCGCATCGCGCACCAGCGCCACGACCTGCTGCAGATGCGCAGCGTTCTTAAGGTCGAGCGCCAGCGAGCGCTTGCCCTGGTTCAGCAGCGCGAAGTTCACGCTCTGGGCACCGAAGCGCGGTTCATACGAGCGCATCTCGTCGCCGCTTCCGGGCCGCTCGATCTTGATGACCTCGGCGCCGGCCTCGGCCATCAACAGGCTGCACAAAGGTCCGGGCAACAGCGTACTGAAGTCGACGACACGCACGCCGGACAGGGGGGTGGCGCTCATCGGACGTCCCGCAGGCTGCGCTGCTTGGCCACCTGCGCCCGCCGCGCGGGGGCATAGGGTTCCTGCCCCAGCGCCTGGTACAGCGCCTCGCTGACGTCATGGTGATGGGCAAGCCCGGTGCGTTCGAGCAGGCTGATCGGCCCTTCGGGATAGCCCAGGCCGAGGCACAGCGTCTTGTCCAGGTCGTCGGCCGTTGCGAGCTTCTCGTCGAGCCGGCGCAGCGCGGCATTGAAATACGGACGGATCAACCGATCGACGATGCGGCCGGGGAAGTCATTGCAGACGGCGACGATCAAGCCCGCGGCTTCGAACGCGGCACGCGCGGCCTGGGCCACGGCGTCAGGCGTGGCCGGCTGGCGCACGAGCTCGATCAGGTTCGACGGCGCGGCGTCGCCCAGCCGGTAGCGCGCGAAGCCGACCACGTTCGAGCCTTCGAGGCCGCGCGACTCGCCGGTGTGCGCACCCAGGCATTCCGTGCCCAGTTCGATCGCAACGAAGGCGTACCGCCCAGGCTCACCGGCCTGCCGGAAGGCCTGGCCTGCATCACCGCCGATGATGACCAGTGCCTCGCCGGACGCGTGTGCGGCTTCGACGAATGCATGCGACGGATCGGCGGTGGGAAAGGACCGGCTCTCGCCGGCCGAAACGACTCGGTAGTTCGACATCTCAGGCTCCGTACATCCGGCTGTCCCGGTAGCTGTGAAAACCCTGCCCGCTCTTTCGGCCGAGATGGCCAGCGGCGATCATTCGCTTGACCAGCGGCGGGCAGGCTGCGCGCGGCTCGTGGGTTGCGCCGTGCATGGCCTCGCACAGCAGGCGCTGCGTGTCCATCCCGACCAGGTCGAGCAGTTCGAGCGGCCCCATCGCGTAGCCCAGCGCGGTCTTGATCGCCTTGTCGATGTCCGCCGGCTCGGCCACGCCCTGTTCAACCAGCCGGATCGCGTCGTTGTTGAACGGGATGAGGAAGTAGTTGAGGATGAAGCCCGGCGAGTCCTGCGTGCGCACCGGCTTCTGGCCGATGGCTTCGCAGAACGCCCAGGCGCGCTGGAAGGTGTCGTCGCTGGTGTTCAGTCCCGGCGACATCTCGACCAGCTTCATCAGCTGCGCCGGCAGGCAGAAATGCATGCCGACGAACCGGTCGGCGCGTCCGGAGCCGCCCGCGATCTCGGTGATGGAAATGGTCGAGGTGTTCGACGCGAACAGCGTGTCGTCGCCGCACAGCGGGTGCAGCGCCGAGAAGATGTCGTGCTTGACCTGCAGGCTCTCGAACGCGGCCTCGATGACCAGATCGCAATCGGCCAGATCGGCCAGCGTGGTCGTGCCGATCCAGTTGTCCATGACCTCGGGAAGCCGTTCGGGCGCGAGCTTGCCGCGCTCGATCGACTTGCGCAGGAAGGCCTCGGTCTGGTCGCGGGCGCGCGCCACGGCATCGGCGCGCAGGTCGAAGACGCGTGTCTTGTAACCGGCACGCGCGCAGACGATGGCGATACCGGCACCCATCGTTCCGCAGCCGGCAATGCCGACCGTCCTGATCTCTTTCATGTGTGTCTCCAGGCGACGGGTGTTCCCGTCATTTGTTCAGAAAGCTGCGGCCGATCAGCTGCCGATGGATCTGGTTGGTGCCTTCCCAGATCTGCGTGATCTTGGCGTCGCGCATCAGACGTTCGACGCGGTAGTCCTTGCAGTAGCCGTAGCCGCCGAAGAGCTGGACTGCGTCGGTCGTCATGCGCATGGCGAGGTCGCTCGCGCGCATCTTGAGCACCGAGGCTTCGATGCCGAAGTCCTTGGCGCCGGCGTCCACCGACTCGGCCAGGCGCCACAGCCACGACTCGCACAGCACGAGTTCGGCCGCCAGGTCGGCCAGCATGAACTGCACGCCCTGGAACTCGATGATCCGGCGGCCCGACTGGCGCCGCTCGTTGGTGTAGGCGACCGTGTCCTCGAAGGCCGCGCGCGCGATGCCCAGCGCATGGGCCGCCACGCTCGGACGCGAGCGGTTGAGCGACGCGAAGAGGATGCGCAAGCCCGCGCCGGGCGCGACAAGCAGGTTGTCGCGCGGCACCCGACAACGGTCGAAGGCGAGCGTGGCGGTGCCCGACGCGCGCGTGCCCATCTTGTCCTCCAGG
>CAIQMJ010001132.1 GCA_903872875.1 uncultured Variovorax sp. | reverse complement strand
CTCCCGACTTCGAGACGAAGGTCTTGCGCAACTGCTCGATCTTCAGCAATGGCTCGGTCTTCGACGTGGCGTGCGCCGTGCTGCGCGCGTTGCGCCCCGGCACCGCGGCGATCAGCTTCTGCGTGTACTCGTGCTGCGGATTGCGCAGCACCTCGTCGCGCGTGCCCTGCTCGACGACGCGGCCATGGCGCATGACGACCACGCGGTCGGCGATGTCCGCCACCACGCCGAAGTCGTGGGTGATGAACAGCACGCCCATGCGGCGCTCGGCCTGCAGCTTCTGGATCAGGTCGAGGATCTGGCGCTGCGTGGTCACGTCCAGCGCGGTGGTCGGCTCATCGGCCAGCAGCAGGCGCGGGTTGTTCAGCAGTGCCATCGCGATCATCACGCGCTGGCGCTGGCCACCCGAGAGTTGGAACGGATAGCTGCGCACGATCTGCTTCGGCGATGGCAGGCCCACGGCGTCGATGATCGCGACGCAGCGCTCCTCGATCGCCGCCGCGCTCAGGCCGGCCGTGTTGTGCAGCAGCAGCGCTTCGGCCACCTGGGCGCCGACGCGCTGCAGCGGGTTGAGCGCGCTCATCGGCTCCTGGAACACCATCGAGATGCGCTCGCCGCGCAGCTTGCGCATCTGCGCCGCGTCGAGCTTCGTCAGGTCGGTGCCTTCGAGCAGCACACGGCTCCTGGCGTCGATCGACACGCGCGGCGGCAGCAGGCCGAGGATCGCGTGCGCCGTCATCGACTTGCCCGAGCCGGACTCGCCGACCAGGCAGACGATCTCGTTCTCGGCGATGTCCAGCGACAGCCGGTCCACCGCGTAGCTGCGGTCGCCCGAGCTGGGAAGGACGATCGACAGATCCTGGATCGACAGCAGGGGTTGGGAATTCACGGGGGCCGTCATTTGCGGGAGATCCGGGGGTTGAGGACGTCGTTGAGTCCTTCGCCGACCAGGTTGATGGCCAGCACGGTCAGCAGGATGGCGAGGCCGGGGAAGAAGCTCATCCACCAGGCCTGGCGCAGCATGGTGCGCGCTGCGCCGATCATGAAGCCCCAGCTCATCAGGTTGGGGTCGCCCAGGCCCATGAAGCTCAGCGCGCTCTCGATCAGGATGGCGCTGGCGATGGCCAGCGAGCCCGCGACGATGATCGGCGACAGCGCGTTCGGCAGGATGTAGCGCACGATCAGCGACAGCGGCGACTCGCCCTGGCAGCGCGCCGCCTGCACGAACTCGCGCTCCTTGAGCGCCAGGAACTCGCCGCGCGTGAGGCGCGCCACCTGCGGCCAGCTCACCAGCGCGATGGCGATCACGATGGTGCGGATCGACGGCTCCAGGATCGCGACCAGCAGGATGCACAGCATGAAGGCCGGGATGGTCTGGAACAGCTCGGTGAAGCGCATCAGCCATTCGCCGACGCGCCCGCCCACATAGCCCGAGAGCGCGCCCACGACCACGCCGATGAGCAGCGCGACGAGGGTAGAGATGACGCCGATCATCAGCGACACGCGCGTGCCGTGCGCGATGCCCGAGGCGATGTCGCGCCCGAGGCTGTCGCTGCCCAGCAGCATGCCGTCGGTGTTCGGCGGCGTGAAGGGTGCGGCCACCGTGTCCCACGGGTCGCCGGGGAAGAAGATCGGCGCCGTCACGGCCAGCGCGATCACGGCCAGCAGGATCACCAGGCCGAGCATGCCGCTCGGGTGGCGCAGGAAGGATTTGAATGTCTGTTTCATCGCGTCGTCCGTCTTCTCATGCGGCCTTGATCCGCGGGTCGATCACGCGATAGAGCAGGTCCGTCACCCAGTTGAAGAAGATCACCAGCACCGAGAGCACGAGGAACACGCCCAGCATCACCTGGTAGTCGCGCTGCAGCACGGCGTCGTACGTCAGGCGTCCGAGGCCCGGCCAGGCGAACACGGTCTCGATCACGACCGAGCCGCCGATCAGCGTGCCGGCCTGCACGCCGGCCATGGTCACCACCGGCAGCAGTGCGTTGCGCAGCATGTGGCGCCACAGGATGCGGCTGTCGGATGCGCCCTTGGCGCGCGCGGTCTTCACGTAGTCCTGGTGGCTCACCTCGATGATCGAGGAGCGCATCAGCCGGGCGTAGATGGCGAGGTACAGCATGCCGAGCGTGAACGCGGGCAGTGCGAGGTGGGTGAGCTTGTCGACGATGCCGGCCCAGGTGCTCATCGTGACGCCGATGGTCTCGTAGCCGAAGGCCGGCAGCCAGCCGAGTTGCACCGAGAACAGGAGCACCAGCATCAGCCCGAGCCAGAAGACCGGCGTGGCGTAGATCACCAGCGCGAGCAGGCTGATGAGCGTGTCCGACGCCTTGCCGGCGCGCACCCCCGCGAGGCTGCCGAGCACGATGCCGCCGACCAGCGAGATCGCGAAGGCCGAGAGCGTGAGCAGCAGCGTGGCGGGCAGGCGCTCGAGGATGGCGCTCAGCACGGTGCGTTGCTGGCGGTGCGAATAGCCCAGGTCGAGCCGCACCACCTTGCCCAGGTAGGTTGCGAGCTGCACGGGCATCGGCTGGTCGAGGCCGTACTCCGCGCGCACGCGCTTGAGGAACGCCTCGTCGGTGGCGCCCGATTGGCCAGCCATCACGAGTGCGGGGTCGCCGGGCGCCGCACGCACCAGCATGAAATTGAAGATGGCGATCAGCAGGACGACCATCACCATCTTGCCCAGTCGCACACCGAGTGCGCCCAGGCCCTTGAGCCATTGAAGATTCATAG
>CAIQMJ010001131.1 GCA_903872875.1 uncultured Variovorax sp. | reverse complement strand
GCTGCAGTACGTGCTCAAGAGCGATGGCTTCACGCCGGTCTGGTGCGCCACCGCTGAAGAAACGCTCGCGGAGTTCGCCCGCGAGACGCCCGCGCTGGCCATCCTCGACGTCGGCCTGCCGGACATGAACGGCTTCGAACTCTTCAAGCAGCTGCAGGCCCTGCCTGGCGGCGCCGACGTACCGATGATCTTTCTGACCGCACGCAGCGACGAGATCGACCGGGTCGTCGGGCTGGAGCTCGGTGCCGATGACTATGTTGCCAAGCCCTTCTCGCCCCGGGAGCTCGTCGCCAGGGTCAGGACGATCCTCAGACGCAGCGTGCGCGGCCTTTCGCCGACATCGACGGGGGGGACCCCGCCCTCACCGCCTGCAACGCCGCCACGGCCCTCTGAGCCTGCCGGACCCTTCCTCATCGACGGCGAGCGTCGCCAGATCCGTTACTACGGCCGCGTGCTCGAACTGTCGCGATACGAGTACGGCCTCCTGTGCCTGCTGGTGCAGCGGCCGGGCCGCGTCTATACGCGCGACGAACTGCTCGACATGGTCTGGGACGATCCTGGCGACAGCCTCGACCGTACGGTGGACGCGCACATCAAGACGCTGCGCGCCAAGCTGAAGGCGGTCGCGCCCGGCATCGAGCCGATCCGCACGCTGCGTGGCACTGGCTACGCCCTGTACGAAGACCTGCCGGTGCGCGCCGAGCCGTGATGAGCCGGCGCTCCCGGATCTTCCTGGGCATCCTGCTGATCTATGTCGCGGGCATCGCCTTCCTGCTGTACCGCGTGGTGCTCGACATCGACCCGCGCTACCGTGAGTCGGCCGAGGAATCGCTGGTCGAGAGTTCGCAGCTCATGGCGAGCCTGGTCGAGCAGGACCTGATCGCCGGCGCGATCGACGTGCGGCGGCTCGAGCCGCTGTTCCGCACCGTCTATTCGCGCCAGTTCTCGGCACAGATCTACAACCTGCACAAGATCCGGGTCGAACTGCGCGTCTATGTGACCGACCGCACCGGCCAGGTGCTGTTCGACTCGCTGGGCCACAGCACCGGGGCCGACTTCTCGCAGTGGAGCGACGTGCGGCGTTCGCTTGCCGGCACTTACGGCGCGCGCACCACGCGCGACCTCGAGTCGGACCCGCGCACCTCGGTGATGTACGTCGGCGCGCCGATCCGCTGGAACAACGAGATCGTCGGCGTGGCCACGGTCGGCAAGCCGGTGCAGAGCTTCGGCCAGTTCGTGGAAGATGCGCGCGCCCGCACGATCTGGGTCGGTGTCGGCTCCGCTTTCGCGTTGCTGCTGCTGGCGATCATCGTGTCGATCTGGCTGGTGCGGCCTTTCGGTCTGATCACCGACTACGTCGCCTGGGTGCGCGCGCAGCGCAACCTGAGCCTGTCGCGCATGGCACGCCGCGCGGTCGATGCGTTGCGCGGGGGCTTCAGCGAGATGCGCGACGCGTTGACCGGCCGCAACTATGTCGCCGACTACGTGCAGACTTTCACGCACGAGGTGAAGAGCCCGTTGTCCGCGATCCGCGGTGCGGCCGAACTGCTGCAGGAACCGTCGATGCCGCAGGCCGAGCGCGAACGCTTTCTCGACAACATCGCACGCGAGACCCAGCGCATCCAGGAGATCGTCGACCGCATGATGGAACTCACTGCGCTCGAGACGCGCCGCGTGCTCGACCGCAGCGAGCCGGTGAAGCTGGCGGTGTTGCTGGAGGACGTGGTGGCCAGTGCCCAGGCCTCGGCGGCAAAGCGCGACGTGCGGCTGGTGCTGGCGCTCGGCAGCCGGCCTGCGACCGAGGGCGACCCTTTCCTGCTGCGCCGTGCGATCAGCAACCTGCTCGACAACGCGATCGATTTCGCGCCGTCCGGCAGCCAGGTCGAGATCGCTTTGCAGGCCACGTCGCGCCGGGCGCGCATCACGGTGCGCGACCACGGCCGCGGCATCCCGGCCTATGCGCGCGACAAGGTATTCCAGAAGTTCTATTCACTCGCGCGGCCGCACAGCCAGAAGAAGAGCACCGGCCTCGGATTGGCTTTCGTCAAGGAGATCGCGGCGCTGCACCGCGGCCGGATCGAACTCGCCAACGCGACCGACGGCGGCGCGATCGCCACGCTCAGCCTGCCGTTGCTGCAGCCGCGGCGCTGACGTCGGCCTTGCCTTCGGCAGGTCCGGACGGACCGCCGAGCGCATACCAGTCGACCTTGCGCGTGGCCAACATCAGCAGCGACAGCATGCCGAACACCAGCAGCGCGCCGAGCAGCAGCGCATCGTTCTCCGAAGCGAGCAGCCCGTAGAGCGCCGCGTACAGCAGCGCGATGTAGCCGGCGAATGCCAGGCCAAGCCGGCGGTTCGCCAGCACACCGCCGAAGTACAGGCCGAGCACCGAGACACTGGCGACCGCTGCGATCGCATAGGCCTGCCAGAAGACGAGCTTCTCGGACAGCGCAAGCAACAGCAGGAAGAACAGCGCGATCGACAGGCCGACCAGCGCGTACTGCACCGGATGCAGTCGCAGCTTGCGGAACAGCTCGACCATGAAGGCGGCCATCAGGACCAGCGCGATGAACAGCGCACCGTACTTGCCGGCGCGTGTCGACATCGCATAGACGTTGAGCGGCTGCGCAAGCGTGACGTCGAAGGTCTGCAGCGGTCCGCTCGCGCGCTCATCGGCTGCGCGCATCGATGCCGCTTCGTCGGAGCCGACCGCCGTGGCCTGTGTGGCCAGGTCGCGGCCGACCATGCCGATGCGAACCTGCTCGCGCGCCGAGGTCACCAGCGATGAAATGCGCCAGCGCGCATCGAAGCCTTGCGCCCCGACGCTGCGTTCGGCCGCCAGGAAGTTGCCGCCGAAGCGCGGATGTGCCCAGCTCGATGTCAGGTGCGCCGTCGTTTCATTGGCGATCGGTGCGAGGGACAGGGTTTCATGGCCGACCAGGCCCAGTGCCAGGTTGAATGGCAGCGGCCGGCCGGCACGCCAGGCTGCCAGCGCCTGCGCCGACAAGGGCGCGTGCAGGCCATCCGCATAGGGAGACTTTTCGGCCAGGCCCGGAATGCGCTGTGCGAAGGCCAGTTTCTCGCCTCCGACAATGAGCGACGGCGAACCGTCGAGGCCGCGCAGATCGCTCACATGCAAGGCGACGAAAGGAATGCCGATCTCGATTCTCGAATCGTCTTCATTGCGTGAAATGGTCTCGGGATTGAAGCCGGCGAAGCCGCCCGACAGCGTGGCCTTGAACGCATAGAACGGGATCTTGAAGATGCCCCGGTACCGCATCTGCGGCGTCAGGCTGCCATCGATATCGAGCGTGTCGGGGAAGACCACGTGGCGCTGCAGTCTGCTGCGGACTTCGGTGCCGGTGATGCGCCCCTTCGCGTCGCGCTGGGTGGCCGTCCAACGTTCCACGTAGGGCACGATCAACACGGGGGCTACCAGCGTCTGCGCACTGGCATAGGTGCGCGCAAGCTCCTCGGCAGCTTCCCGCTGGCTGTCGCCGCGTTCGTTGTTCAGCACGTCGATGCGTGCGAGCGGTATGCACAGCAGCAAGGTCAGCAGCAGCAGGCCAAGCACCTTGGCGATCACGGAATGTCGAAGCAGCATCAGCATGCGGGTCTCCCTGTCGGTCGTTGAAGAAGACCGGAGCTTCCGCCTCGCGATCGAAGGGCCGATGAAGCCGCGCCGGCGTGTGGCGCACACGGACTTCACGTCGACTTCACACAGCACGCATGGCCGCACACAGGCTTCGCACCCGCTTCCTGCGTGGCGCCGAAAGTCCGTCGTCGTGCAGTACGCACGACACGCGCAAACGGCGCGCAACCCCATCACAGGACGATCCATGCAACATCACTCCTCCCATACCGGCCGCTGGCTCTGGTTCGCCACGCTGGCCGTGGCCGGCCTGGCATTCGCCACGCTCATCGCCCGGCCGCTTCATCCTGCGCACGCCGCGCAGGACAACGGCTTGCGACGCAGCGCAGCCGCAACACCGGGCGACATGCAGATGCCTTGCGCCGATGCCATGCTGCCGATGCGCGCCATGATGGAACGCCGCATGCGGCGCCACGATGCGCGCCGCTACACCGCATGAAGGCGCTGCACATGTCATCGATGTCGCCTCGTCCGGCGTTGACGCTGGCCGCCCTGGCACAGCGGCGCCCGCAATTCGTCGACTGGGGTATTCGCCTCGATCGTGCGCCGGCCTGCAGCTGGCTCGGCCTGCAGGCCGCGGCGTTGATACCCACGGGCATCTGGATGACGAGCGCACTGCGCAGCGGTCGGAATGAGCCGCTGGGGCTGCTCGCCGTGGCCGTCCTGGCCTTCTTCGCATGGCGGGTACGGCGCGAACTGCGCGCGTCGCCACGGCTGGGCTGGCTCTTGGCGAGCGCGCTGGCGACGTTGTCGGCGACGGGACTCCACATCGGTATCGCCGGTTTGCCCGTGATGCCGCCTTGGGTCGTCGGACTGCTTGCCGGAGGCGCGCTGGTCTGCAGTCTTCGAGCCTTTGTGCCTCAACGCATCGCGCTGGCGCCATTGGCTGCTCTGGCCATGCTGGCGTTTCCTGTTCTGTCTTCCATCAAGGGTGCGGTCGAACCATGGTGGTCCGTGGCACGGGCCGAAGTTCTGGGCCGGTTTGCGGCGACCGACGGCCCGGTCGACGGCGTGCAACTGCTGTGGCTCGGAATCTTCACGGCTTGTTCGGTGGCCCTCTGGGTCGGCCGTGGCGGGCCCGCTTTTCGGTCGCGGCTGCCCTGGGTTGCGGTGGCAATCCTGATCGGCTTCATCGTCGGCGATGCGTCGTGGATCGGCCTGGTGGCGTTCGGCGACGCATCCCATCCCTGGCTGCGGCAGACGCTCGGCCTGCTCGTGCCGGCACTGACCTGCGGTGGCATCGCCGCGCTGATGGCGCCTGTGCGGCGCACGTCCACATCAACCCTTGGAGGCACCCATGCTGCGCGCATTGTTTGAAGGCTGGTTCGACAACCGTTTCGTCAACCGCATCGTCCACAAGGCGGTGTTCGGTGCGGCGATGCTGCTGTGCCTTGGCTGGTCGGCACTGGCCGCACTGGAATCGGGTGTTTCCGTGTCCACGTCGGCGGCCGGGCAAGGGCAAACCATGTGCACTTTCGAGCGACTCGTGGATGTAAAAGATCGTACTTTCCCCGACACTTCGACCTGAGACCAGCTAACGGCCTTTCCGTCGTCGGCACGGTTTCCGGCAAGCCGTGGCGGATGTGGTGCGACAACGGTCGGGGCGTGCGTCGTCGATGATTTGGAGGAGTCTTGAAAAGGACACTGCGCTTCCTGTTGTTCGCGTCGTTGGCGCTGATGCTGACGGCCGGTGCAGCGGTCTTCCTGATCGTGAAGCTGGTCCTGGCACCGGCATCGGGCGAATGGTCGACGCGTGTCGATCTCGGGCCGGTGGAGGTCGAGATCGGCATGCCGACCGCGCTGCGGCTGCTCACGTCGCCGTGGGTCGCGCAGCTTCTGTCAGGTCGGACCTTCGACACCCGCTTCGGCCCGGTGCGCCTCGCATGGGACGAGGGTGGCCAGTCGCTCGAGGCGAGTTGCGCAGTCTGCAGCATTGCGGTGGCGTCGCTCGGACCCCGGCCGCTGCGACTGGATGGCGTGTTCGTCACGGCCCGCCGCGATGGAAATTCGCTGAGCGGCGTCATCCAGGGTCTGCCCCTTGCAGGTGCCGTGCCTTCCCCGGTTCCGTTCAAGGCCACTTGGAGTGGACGCCTGTCGAAGCAGACGATGCAACTGCACGTCGATGCGGCCGACGCGCCGATCGGCCAGTGGTACGCCGTGCTCGCACCGCAGGTGTCGGAGCTTCTGCGCGCTCGCATCGGCGGGACGATGGCCTTCGCCGCCGACTTCACGCTGCCCGAGGGAAGTTTTGCGGTGCAGCCGCGTCTGTCTCGATTCACGGTGTCGGGCCTCGGCAGCGAGGCCCTGCTGCGTGCCCGCCCGCCATGCGGGCCACCGGCTCAGCTTGCCGCCGACAGTTGGCTCGCGCGTGCGGTAATGGCGGCCGAGGATCCGCGCTTCCTCACGCATCCGGGCTACGAGCCCGCCGATCTGGCCATGTCCTCGGACGACGGCACGCGCGGCGGGCCGTCTGCGAGGACGCGTGGCACGCTCACGCAGCAGCTGGCGCGCCTGCTGATTCCGGGCGATCCCCGCAGCAGCGAAGGCCGGCTGCGCGAGCTTCTCTATGCGGTCGAGATCGAACAGGCACTCGGCAAGCCACGCATCCTCCAGCTTTATCTGGACGGCGTTCCCTGGGGCGGCGACGTATGTGGGGCCGAGGCTGCGGCACGCCTCTATTTCAAGCGCAGCGCGCGTTCGCTCGAGCCGGCGCAGGCGGTCTGGCTGGCAGCCATGCTGCACGATCCCGATGCCGAACTCGCGCGCTGGCGGCACAGCGGGTCGCCGGATGCCGCGCGCACCAAATGGGTGGCTGAAGGCGTGCGCGGACTCAGCCGTGTTCAACGTGACGGCTTCCTCAAGAACGTCGGCACCGCACGGTTTAGCGCGCCCTGAAAGCGGTTTCATCCTGCCATGCCCAATACGGGGGCATGGTGCATCGCCTGACAAATGCCGCACAGCGCCAGTGCACGCAGTGCTTGGCACATGTCTTGCTGAATTTGTCCAAATGGATGCTGTCACCACCCTCCCGCCTGCAGCGGTCGAGATCATTGCGCTGACCAAACGTTATGCGCCGGGCACACCGGCCGCGGTCGACCAGATCGACCTGCGGATCGCCAGCGGAAGCTACTGCTGCCTGCTGGGTCCGTCCGGCTGCGGCAAGAGCACCACGCTGCGCATGATCGCGGGCCACGAGTCGGTCACCAGCGGCGACATCCTCCTGGACAACCGCAACATCACGAACCTGCCTGCGGCGGCGCGCGGCACGGCGATGATGTTCCAGAGCTTTGCGCTGTTTCCGCACCTGTCCGCGCTCGACAACGTCGCCTTCAGTCTCAAGATGAAAGGCGTTGCGAAGGCCGAGCGGCGCAGGCGTGCAGGCGATCTGCTGGAGCGTGTCGCCATGGGCCATCTCGCGGAGCGCAAGCCCGGCGAACTGTCCGGCGGGCAGCAGCAGCGTGTGGCGCTGGCGCGCAGCTTAGCCAAACGGCCGCAGCTCTTGTTGCTGGACGAGCCCTTGGGCGCACTCGATAAAAAACTGCGTGAACAAACCCAGTTC
>CAIQMJ010001130.1 GCA_903872875.1 uncultured Variovorax sp. | reverse complement strand
GCCACTGAAAGGAGTATTGACAACTGTGCATTATTTGCACCTTCCAGCAGCGCACTATCACCAAAATTGGGCATATATACTTCCAAAGTATTAATACTTGGTTTCAACGCGATCACGTCCAAGAGCTTTGCTCGTGTACATCGCCTCGTCTGCACGAGCCAAGATGAGATCGATCGTTTCCATGCTGTGCTGGTAGCTTGCAATTCCCATGCTCACTGTGAGCGGCTGAAGGCCCAACGCGGCCAAAGTTGTATCTGATTGAAAGGACTGCATCAGCCGAGCGCGAAGTTTTTGAGCAATCGACAGGGCTGCGGCGGTGTCCGTTTGGGGCAACAGAGCCAGAAACTCCTCGCCGCCATAGCGCCCCAGCACGCCCTGCCCGCTCAGCGCTTGCTGCAGACGCGCAACCATTTCCCGCAGAACGTCGTCTCCGACGAGATGGCCATGCGTGTCGTTGACCGCCTTGAAGTGATCGACGTCGATCATCAGCAGCGTCATCGTGCCGCCCTGGCGCTTGCACCTGGCCAGTTCGGTCTCGCACGCATCGAGCACGGCGCGACGGTTGAGCACACCGGTCAGCGGATCGTGGCTCGCCAGAAACTCGAACTCCACGCGCACCCGGTCGGTCGCCATCAGCACGCCGGCGATGCTCATGAACAGCGCAGTCAACGAGTACATGACGATGTAGAGCGACTGCACCCAGGTGACTTCCAGCAGATCGTTGCCGGCCAGGCCGCCCAGCGCGCTCAGGCAGCGCACGCCAGCAACGGTCGCCTGCATCATCAAGATGCCGGTCATGAAGAGCGTGTCGAAGTCCCTCACGCCGTGGCGCAGGTATTGGCGGGCATGCGCCACGAACAGCGCCGACACGGCGGCAGTGAACACCGCAAGCCGCACGCTGTAGTCAGGCTGCCGGTAGGTAAACCAGGCAAGAACCACCGCCATGACTACGTTGATGGCCGTCCAGCGCCGGGTGTCGCGCGCGCGTCCCAGGAAGAGCTGGCTGCCTGCGTAATAAAGAACACATCCCTGGAAGAGAAAAGCGTTAGCCAGAACGACGGTGATGGCGTCGGGCACCACGCCGCGCAGTGCGAACATGACGGTGCTCAGAAAGCAGAACAGCGGGCCCCAGGTCCATTCGCGCAGACCGCGGATGCTGGGCGGGTAGCTGCGCCGCATGAAGAACAGCACCACGGCCATCACCAGCCCCATGACGCCCGCGACGACGATGACAGACCGTGGATCGAGCGCTATCGAAGAAGGTTGCATCAGCAGGGGTGGGCCGCAAAAAGTCAGCAAACGTAAAGAGGCGGGATTTTGACACCCCCTTGGCTTACGACTGTCATTGAAGGTACAACCCAGGTTCCTACAGGAGACAAAACCCCATGAATGCAAACACCCAAGGTGAAGTCCGGCAGCTCGTGTCGGCGGAAGAATGGCAATTGCGCGTCGACTTGGCCGCCTGTTACAGGCTGGTGGCGCTTTACGGCTGGAGCGATCTGGTCTTTACCCATATCAGCGCCCGCGTGCCGGGGCCGGAACACCATTTCCTGATCAACCCCTACGGGCTGATGTTCGACGAGATCACCGCGTCGAGCCTCGTCAAGGTCGACGCCCAGTGCAACAAGGTGATCGACACGCCCTACCCGGTCAACCCCGCGGGCTTCGTCATCCACAGCGCGGTGCATGCGGCGCGCGAAGACGTGCAATGCGTGCTGCACACCCACACGCGCGCCGGAGTGGGCGTCAGCGCACAAAAACAGGGCGTGCTGCCGATCAGCCAGCAGAGCACTTTTGTGCTCGCCTCGTTGGCGTATCACGATTACGAGGGCGTAGCCT